>NZ_JBEOZN010000015.1:0-116184 GCF_040298085.1 Streptosporangium sp. NPDC001681
GTGTTACTCTCACGGCTCGAAGTCGTACATTGGCATACGAGTTAGCCGGAGGCCCTCGATGACGCAGCATGAGAGCCACGCCACCTTTCGTCTCAGTATGTGAGAAGTGTGTACGCCGGGCGAGACGGTGTTCCGGCCGCCAGGTAGCCTGGGATGAAATGCGCCAGGTCCCAGCCTGCCGCGACGGGGCCTGACAGGGGTGGGCTGGCAACTCTCCGGCACCACGCCCCAGATCACCGGTCCGTGACCCGGACCCGTGACATCAGGCCTGGTCGGAGCCCTGATCGGAGTCTCGACCATTGCCCCTGCTCGCATGCGACCGAGACGAGATTCGCCATGTACGACATGTATCCCTGGAACCACGCCGAAGAGGTCAAGGACGAGGCCGCCGAGGCGCTCCAGACCGCCCTGGACCGCCGGGACAACGGTGGTTCCCCCATCCGCTGAACCTGTTCCCAGCGCCGGCGGGGTTCCCGCGGCTGATCAGCCGGCGTGTCTCATCCGCCGGTCGCGATCTCGATCTGCTCGGTCGACTTGACCCCCTGCGGATCGGGGCGCACCGCGCCGACGAAGGAGGACCGGCGCCAGGCGCTGAGCTTCTCCTCCTTGACCACGTCGCCGCTCCGCGGGGCGTGGACCATGTAACCGGGTCTGGTGATCATGCCGACATGGCCGAGGCCGCTGAAGAAGGCCAGGTCACCGGCCCTGAGGTCCTTCCAGGCGATCTTCTTGGAGAAGGCGGCGTACTGGTCGGTGGTGACGCGGGGCAGCTTGATCCCGGCGGCGCCGTAGGCGCGGAGCATCAGGCCTGAGCAGTCGAAGCCGCCGTTGCCGGTGCCACCCCAGACGTAGGGCGTGCCGCGCTTGGACATGGCCCACTTCACGGCCTTCTGCCAGGCGGGCCTGGGGGTCGCGCTTTTCACTGCCGCCTTCAGCCTGACGGTGCCGAGTGCGGGAGCTTCGGGGGAGGGGAGAGGGGCGGCGGCCAGGGCCGCCGTCGGCGCCATGGCCGAGGCCGCGAACATCGCGGCACCTGAGACGAGAATGGACAGGACGCGGGAGTACATCTTGCCGGACAGGATGATTCCTTCCATAAGGCCGGCCGGGTGAGCTGTCGGGCTCGGGCGTGGAGGCCGCCCTACGGCGCGAGAGTGCGCCGATTCGCCCCAAGGAATCCCGTGATGGCGGCCGGGAGCGCGCTCCGGGGGAGGAGCGGGTTCCCGGGGGCCCGGTGGATCCCGGAAAAAGTGGTTCCCCGGCTCCGTACGGGCCGGTAAGGGGATGGTCCGTACGGATTAGGCATCGATGTGAATGGGGAGGACGATAACGAAACCTCGCGAAACGGTCAATAGGGAGCAAAAAAGGACAAAACGATCACATGGGTGGACGTGCGGACACGTCCGAAGAGTGAGACCGGTGTTCGATCACCGAGACGGACAGGTAAGGTGCCTGCATGGATTCGCGTAACATTCGCCTGGCGGTCATCCCCGGGGACGGGATCGGAGTCGAGGTCGTCACCGAGGGCCTGAAGGTCCTCGAAGCGGTCGGCACCAAGGTGGAGACCACCACGTACGACCTCGGGGCCAAGCGCTACCACGAGACCGGCGAGACCCTGCCCGACCCGCTGCTCGACGAGCTACGCGGATACGACGCGATCCTGCTCGGCGCGGTCGGCGACCCCAGCGTGCCCCCGGGCATCCTGGAGCGCGACCTGCTGCTCAAGCTCCGCTTCCAGCTCGACCACTATGTGAACCTCCGCCCGGTCAAGCTCTTCCCCGGCGTCGAGACGCCGCTGGGCAAGGCCCGCCCCGAGGACATCGACATGATCGTCATCCGGGAGGGCACCGAGGGCCCCTACGCCGGTGCCGGAGGCGCCATGCGCCGCGGCACGCCGCACGAGATCGCCACCCAGGAGTCGCTGAACACCGCCTACGGTGTCGAGCGCGTGGTGCGCTACGCCTTCGAGAAGGCGGTGGCCCGCCCCCGCAAGAAGCTGACGCTGGTCCACAAGACCAACGTGCTCACCTACGCCGGTGACCTCTGGGCCCGCACGTTCGACCGGGTCAGCGTGGAGTACCCCGAGGTCCAGACCGACTACTGCCACGTCGACGCGGCCTCGATGTTCTTCGTCAGCCAGCCGGAGCGCTTCGATGTGATCGTCACCGACAACCTCTTCGGTGACATCCTCACCGACATCGGCGCGGCGATCGCCGGTGGCATCGGCCTGGCGGCCAGCGGCAACGTCAACCCCGACCGCACCGCGCCGAGCATGTTCGAGCCGGTCCACGGCAGCGCCCCCGACATCGCGGGCCAGGGCAAGGCCGACCCGACCGCCACCATCCTGTCGGTCGCCATGCTCCTGGACCACCTGGGACTGGCCGACGAGGCGGCCCGGGTCGAGCAGGCCGTCGCCGACGACCTGCTCGAGCGGCTGGCCGGCTGGGCCGGCCGGACCACCCAGGAGATCGGTGACGACATCACCGCGCGAGTAGCCGGCTGAGGAAGCCGCCCCCTCGACCCCGATGCGCCTGGCGGCTCCTACGAGCCGCCGGGCGCTTTTTGTTTCCCACGCACTGCCGGTTTTCGGCATGGATGCAGTAGTTTCCCGTTACCCGGTCCAACGCAGAATGGACCCGAGGGTAAGCCAGACATCAAGATAAGGATCCGCGTCATGACCACCGCTCAGAAGCTCAGCTTCGACGTGCAGCTCTCCGACCACGCTCGCACCGCGGCCGAGCGCGAGCAGGTAATGGTGGCCCCGGGGTTCGGCCAGGTCTTCACCGATCACATGATCTCGATCGACTACACCGAGGGCGAGGGCTGGCACGACGCCCGGCTCATGCCGTACGGCCCGCTCAGCCTCGACCCCGCGACCGCGGTCTTCCACTACGCGCAGGAGCTCTTCGAGGGCATGAAGGCGTACCGCCAGCAGAACGGCGCGATCGTGACGTTCCGCCCCGAGGCCAACGCCGCCCGCTTCAACACCTCCGCGCTGCGGATGGCCATGCCCGAGCTGCCCGAGGAGACGTTCGTCGAGTCGCTGGAACTGCTCGTCCAGACCGACCGCGAGTGGGTGCCGACCACGCCCGGACACAGCCTCTACCTGCGCCCTTTCATGATCGCCACGCAGCCTGCGCTCGGGGTCAACTACCCCTCCAGGACCTACAAGTACATGGTGATCGCCTCTCCGGCGGCGGCCTACTTCGGTGGTGGGCGGGCGGTCAGCGTCTGGCTCTCCACCGAGTACACCCGCGCGGCCCCCGGCGGCACCGGCTTCGCCAAGTGCGGCGGCAACTACGCGGCGGCCTTCGTGGCCCAGCGCCAGGCCGTCGAGCAGGGCTGTGACCAGGTGGTCTGGCTGGACGCGAGCGAGCACCGCTACGTCGAGGAGATGGGCGGGATGAACCTGTTCTTCGTCTACGGCGACCGCCTGCTGACCCCGGCGCTCACCGGCACGCTGCTGCCGGGCATCACCCGCGACTCGATCCTCGCTCTGGCCTCGGACCTCGGCCTGCGGGCGGAGGAGGGGCGGCTGTCGATCGAGGAGTGGCAGCGGGGCTGCGAGTCGGGCGAGCTCACCGAGGTCTTCGCCTGCGGCACCGCCGCGGTGGTCACCCCGGTCGGCTCGGTCAAGGGCGCCGACCGCGCCTGGACGATCGGCGACGGCACCCAGGGGCCGGTCACCGAGCGGATCCGCGAGGAACTCGTGGGCATCCAGTACGGTTCCCGCCCGGACCCGCACAACTGGGTCCACAAGATCTGCTAGTCCCGTTTTCCGCATGTGCTGCATCGTTGCAGGTCAGCAGCTATAACTGATCTCAGTGCCGCGGGTAATCACCCCGGGTCAACCGGGGGCACGTGCGGAACACAGGGCTAGTCCCGCGTGCGACCTCGATGGGTTTTTGCTCTTGTGTGGCACCTGACCTGTGACGGGATCCCCAGGTGTGAAGTGGGAACGATGCGGTGACAGGTGCTGCGTAAGGGGGCGAGGAGATCCGGCCAACACGTTCATGGCCGGTCACCGTGGGGGCCCCAGCCGGAGGAGGCCCGGTCTCCAACTGGCCGGGCCCTCTCCACGGGCGGCTCTATCCTTCGCTCAGCTTTCCGGTGTCGATCGTGAGATTCCACGGCGCGGGCAGTTCAAGTGGTTCTCCGATGATTACCTGGTGCTGCTGCTGGTAGCCCCTCTCCCCGGGATGGCTGAGTAGCCGGACGAGGTTCTGGGTGGTGTCGATCACCAGATAGAGCGGGACACCCGCGATCGCGCAGTTCTGGGGCTTGGTGACGTGGTCGTCCTCCCGGCTACTGGGAGATACGACTTCCACGACGAGCAGGGCCTCGTCGGCATAGACGTTCTCGTCGTCCCACAGGCGTGGAAATTTCGGAAGGACGAGAAGGTCGGGCCGATAACGATCTTTCTGGACACCCAGGAAGATCTTAACGTCGTATACGGGATGCCAGCCCTGTTCCGTTGCGAACGGGATGAGCTGAATCAGCAACTGCAGGATGCTCTTGGCGTGGTTGAGTGTGGGCAACTCCCTCACCACGATCCGGCCGTTGATGATTTCGACCTTACGGTCAGGCCACTGATCGCAGGTCTTCTGGTAGTGCCGTTCGAGCTCCTGGTGGTTGGCGGATACGGGCTTTGCCTCGCGACGGTCCAGGGTCTTGGCCATGCGGTCATCCTTCCCTCCATGCGGGTGGGCGCAACGTGTTTGTCACATCGCTTAAAGTAATCGGAAAGATTCCCGCCCGCCCGGGATTCGGAAAAGTTCTCGTCAGTGCTTTCGAATCATGGTGAGGCCGTCGGCGATGGGGAGCATGATCGAGGTGACCCGCCCGTCGGCGCTGACCATGTCGTTGAACTCGCGGATGTGCCTGACCGTCTCGTCGTCCCTGCCGGGATCGGCGACGTGGCCGCTCCACAGCGTGTTGTCGACGAGAATCACCCCGCCGGGGACCAGCCGCGACATCAGGATCTCGTAGTAGACGGGATAGTTGACCTTGTCGGCGTCGATGAACGCCAGATCCACCCCGGGGTGCTCGGGGAGCTCGCGCAGCCGCTCGGCCGCCGGGCCGATCCTCAGCTCGATGCGGTCGGAGACCTGCGTCCTCTCCCAGTATCTCCGGGCGACCGCCGTCCACTCCTCGCTCACGTCGAAGCAGGTGAGCCGGCCGCCGGGGGCGAGCCCGCGGGCGAGGCAGATGGAGGAGTAGCCGGTGAAGGTACCCACCTCCACCGCGTTCCCGGCGCCGCCGATCTGGGCGATCATGGTGAGGAAGCGTCCCTGGTCGGGGGAGATCTGCATTCCCGCGCTGTCGCCGGTCAGCTCGCGGGTCTCGACGGCGAGCGCGTCGAGGACGTCGTCGGGCAGGGTGGTGTGCGCGAGCAGATACTGCCCCACGGCGGGGTCGAGGTAGGTCGCCTTCATGGGCCTCATTCTGGTCGGTACGAGGTGGTCGCGGGGGGTGAACCCGAGCCGTGTCGGCGGATCGCGGGTCTCAAATCCTAAGATCGATGTGTCAGATGCTGTCAGCGTGTGGCAGACTCCAAAGCATCATGTTCTACGGTCTGCTCATTATCGGCAGGCGCGCTGGCTGAAAAGGGACACCGCCAGCGCGCAGACCTCTCACGTCCGTGAGGGGTTTTTTTGTTTCTCGGAGCCGAATGAGCGCGCGGCGAATCATCGAACCGCGAAGGAGAACGACATGGCCGACGACCGCTTCCACGTGTACGACACGACCCTCCGTGACGGAGCCCAGCAGGAGGGGCTCAATCTCACGGTGGCCGACAAGCTGGCCATCGCGCGTCACCTGGACGGCCTGGGCGTCGGTTTCATCGAGGGTGGCTGGCCGGGGGCCAATCCCAAGGACACAGAGTTCTTCAGGAGAGCTCAAACAGAGCTCGACCTGAAGCACGCGCAGCTCGCCGCGTTCGGCGCGACCCGCCGGGCAGGTGTGAAGGCAGCCGACGACCCGTTGGTGGCCGCGCTGCGCGAATCCGGCGCGCCGGTCGTGACCCTTGTCGCCAAGAGTCACGACCGGCACGTGGAGCTGGCCCTCCGCACGACCCTGGAGGAGAACCTCGCGATGATCCGCGACACGGTCTCCCACCTGCACGCGGAGGGACAGCGGGTCTTCCTCGACGCCGAGCACTTCTTCGACGGCTACAAGTCCAACCCGGCGTACGCGCTGGAGGTGCTGCGCACCGCCGCCGAGGCGGGAGCCTCGGTCATCGCGCTCTGCGACACCAACGGGGGCATGCTCCCCGACGAGCTGGCCGAGGTCGTGCAGGCCGCCGTCGGCACGTCCGCCAGGATCGGCATCCACTGTCACGACGACACCGGCTGCGCGGTCGCCAATTCCCTGGCCGCGGTGAAGGCGGGCGCGACCCACGTGCAGGGCTGCGCCAACGGCTACGGGGAGCGCTCGGGCAACGCCAACCTGTTCACGGTCGTGGCCAACCTGCAGCTCAAGCGGGGATTCGACCTGGTGCCGAGGGAGGCGCTGGCCGACATGACCAGGATCGCCCACGCGATCACCGAGGTCACCAACGTCACCCCCAACTCCCACGCCCCCTACGTCGGGGTCTCCGCCTTCGCGCACAAGGCCGGGCTGCACGCCAGCGCGATCAAGGTCGATCCCAACCTCTACCAGCACATCGACCCCGCCGAGGTCGGCAACGACATGCGCATGCTCGTCTCCGACATGGCCGGACGCGCCTCGGTCGAGCTCAAGGGCCGCGAGCTGGGCTACGAGCTGGCCCCCGACACCTCGCGGGAGCTGGTGATGCGGGTCAAGGAAATGGAGTCGAAGGGCTACACCTTCGAGGCCGCCGACGCCTCCTTCGAGCTGCTGCTCCGCGACACCGTCGCGGGCGAGCGCAGGCGTCACTTCCAGGTCGAGTCCTGGCGAGTGATCGTCGAGCAGAACCGCGGCGGCGAGGTCGTCAGCGAGGCCACCGTGAAGCTGCACGCCAAGGGCGAGCGGATCGTCGCCACCGGCGAGGGCAACGGTCCGGTCAACGCCCTCGACCGGGCCGTACGGCAGGGACTTGAGCGGCTCTACCCCGAGCTGGCGGGGGTCGAGCTGATCGACTTCAAGGTGCGCATCCTGGAGGGCACGCACGGCACCGACGCCGTCACGCGCGTGCTGATCACCTCCAGCGACGCGGCCGGGGAGTGGTCCACCGTCGGTGTCGACGAGAACATCATCGAGGCGTCCTGGCAGGCGCTGGAGCAGGCCGTCACCTACGGCCTGCTGCGCGCCGGCCACACCGACTGAGGCGGCCCTCGAAGGGCGCGCACGGGAGACCCTCCGGAGGGCGTGACCGGGCGGCTCGGGTTCGGGGGCGCCCCTCCTGACCTGGCGGGCGTGAGCGTCCCGGATCGCCCACGAGCGCCCCCGGCCGGGGGCGCTCGGGGCCGAAGGCCGTCAGGAGAGGTCGGCGCCGCCGACGCGGAAGCTCACCGGACCCTCGGAGGTCTCCACGCTGACCTTGCCGCCCGCGCAGGAGAGCGACGGCTTGCCGGTGCCGGGCACCAGCACGGTCAGCACGGAGTCGCCCGCGGCGGGGGCGACGACCGCGGGCGCGGGGTGCCTCTGCAGGTAGGCGGAGGAGACCCAGCCCTGGTAGGGGTTCTTCTGGCCGCGGATCACCTTGAGCCCGCCGACCGGCTTGCAGGAGGGCATCGAGACCTGCACGAGCGTCGCCTTCCAGCCCGACTTGTCCTTCACCACGACCTGGCCACCGCTGTTCGAGACGGTGGACAGGTCGCGGGAGAAGTGCCAGATGTTGCGGACCGAGGAGCCCTTGGGGACCGTGTCCAGCACGGCCATCAGGTCATTGCCGTGGTTGACGAGCACCGAGCGGGTCCTGGGCACGCCGTAGGCCCTGTCGGTCAGCCGGTAGCTCTGCCGCTCGGACCCGATCGAGGATCTGCTCAGGGTGGTGGCGGTCTTGCCACGGAACCTGGCCCCGGACACGATCGAGGTGTTGTGCGCCTCGGCCGACATCGTCCAGTGCCGGTAGCCGCTGTTCTCGTACGAGTCGAAGCCGACGTCGACCAGGACGTCGCGGCCCTGGGCGTAGTAGGTCACGCCCAGGTGGTCCTCGTGGCCGTGGTACTTCATCCCGGGCCCGAAGCGGATGGAGTAGAACGCCGACTCGGGCTTGTCCCAGGCGGTGCGCCCGTAGACGTAGCCGTTGCCGAACACCCGCACCGTCTTCTTCGGGTGGGAGTAGCCGACAGGCCGCACGTCCGCGCCGCCGTCGCCGATCGGGACCATGAATCCGTCGGGCTGGGTGGAGTGGGAGATGAAGTCCTCCAGCGACTCCCAGCGGCGTGCGATGTCGGTGGGCACCTTCCGCCCGCACGCCTTGATGTTGTCCATCGCGACCTTCAGCCGCTCGTAGACGTAGATCGCGTAGCGGGGGGCCTGCTCGCGCAGCGCGCCCTGGGAGTCGACGTCGAGCTTCACGGTCTCGGTGAGCCGCCTGATCGCGAGGCTGGACCACTGATCCCGGCCATAGCGGCAGCCGATGCCGAGCAGCGCGATGTCCTGGTCGATGCCGTGGTTGTGACCCTTCTCGTACAGCTTCGGGTCCGACAGCATCTTGGCGTGCTCGGCCAGGCTGCGGGACAGCCACGACTCGTTGACGTGCTTGCTGAGGCAGACCAGCGCGGGGGCGCGCAGCGCGATCGGGTGCTCCTGCCAGGCGTACGGGCTGGCCCCAGCGCCGCCGCGGGGGTTGTCGGCCACCCAGTCCTTGGCGATCTCGACGGCCCGCGCCAGGTACGCCTCGTTGCCGTTCGTCTCGTAGTCGGCGACGAGGCGGCCCATCCAGCGCAGCGAGTGGAAGACCATGCTCCAGGAGCGGTTCCGGTAGGGGTCGGTGCGCCAGTCGACGTTCTTGCCGATCTTCACCGGGGCCAGGTCGAGGAAGGCCACCTCGCCGTTCATGATGTCCGCCGCCGTCGGCGTGGCCGGTAGCCAGTCACCCTGGCACTCAGCGGTGCGTTTTACCTCCCGTGCTTCCGCGGTGCCGGCCGTGGCGCCACAGGTCGTCAAGAGGACAAGGGAGAGAGCGAGTGCTTGTGTGCGGCGGCGCACGCCAGTTCCTTCCGGGCCGAACGAGGGGAGTGGATCATGCTGTCCGAATCCCACCAAACCGGTCAAGTCGGGATGGGTGCTTCCAGGACATCGTTAGCAACTAGATGCGGGTTTCCCAGGTTCCCGGCGCGAGTGACCTGATCCTGCCGGTCGATGTTCCCGTGGCCACTCGCGGGCGTAACCGCGTTTCGGCAGGCTGGGCGTATGAGACTCGCCGACATCGTGATCCCCGACACACCGGCCGCCCGCGGCGCGCTGGAGGTGGCGACCGCCTACTGCTCGCCCGCCCTGCTCAACCACTCCGTGCGCGCCTACCTGTGGGCGGCGGCCTACGGTGCGATGAACGACATCGCCTTCGACGCCGAGCTGCTGTACGTCGCGTCGATGATGCACGACATCGGCCTGGTCAAGGAGTTCGACAGCCACACCGTGCCGTTCGAGGAGGCGGGGGGCCATGTCGCATGGGTCTTCGCCGCCGGGGCCGGATGGCCCGTCGAGCGCCGTGTGCGCGCGTCGGAGATCGTCGTACGCCACATGTGGGACGGCGTGGACCCCGGGTGGGATCCCGAGGGGCACCTGCTCGAGCTGTCCACCGGGCTGGACATTTCCGGGCGGGGGTCGGAGGACTTCCCCGCCGGGCTCCGGGCCGAGGTGCTTGAGCGTTACCCCAGGCTGGGGATCGGCCCGGAGTTCGCCGGGTGCTTCGCGGACCAGGCCGCGCGCAAGCCGGACAGCCTGGCCGGGCGGTGCGTCCGCTCGGGGATCGCCGAGCGGATCGCCGCCAACCCCCTGGACCGCTGAGCGGGTAGGCCCCGCTCCCGGAAACGAGGGGAGCGGGGCCTACCCGCTCAACGCGGACTCGGACGGGATCGTCCGATCGTCTCGGAACCCGGCCGGGGCCGGTCGGGCGCCCCTCGGCGAGCGATCAGGCTCCGGGCGCGGGCCCGGTGCTCTGTACGACTTCAAACGACCACAGCTCGGCCCCGGAGGCCGCCGGGCCCTGCCCGTGGCCGTGCCCCTGGGCCGGGCCGGCCGCCTCCTGCCCATGCCCGTGACCCTGGCCCTGACCGGCCTCGGCGGCGGCCTGGGCGTGGCCGCGCTGGAAGGCCTGGCTCTCGGTCCAGCGCTTGAAGTCCTCATCGGAACGCCAGCGGGTGTAGACCAGGTAGCGATCGGTGCCGTCCAGCGGGCGGAGCAGTTCGAACCACTCGAACCCGTCCGCGGACTCGACCACTCCCGCCCGTCCCGAGAAGCGGCGCTCCAGTTCCTCGCGCATCTCCGCGGACACTGTCAGCACGTTTATCTTCACGACCGAAGGCACATCGTCTCCTCGAAGCGTTGGTTTCCCTGATCACCCTATGATCGGCGCTCCGTCAGGTGACGGTCCTGCGAGGGTGCGGCGCGTCCCCCAGGCTCACCCGGGCGACGGCGGGTATGCGCTCGGTCTCCAGGGTCTGGCGCATGTGCGGGATGACCACCCCGCTCAGCTGCTCGCGGACCGCGCTCATCGGCGCGTCCTCGGCGACCGCCACCCGCATCCGGACGGCGGGGTGCTCGCTCGTGCCGATCATCGCGGCGGTGGCGCCGATGATCGAGGGGTGCGAGCCGGCCTCGGCGGCCGCCGCGTCGGTCACGCTGTGCGCGTCCACCTCGGTGATCCCGGCGGGACCGCCGTCCAGGCGGATGCCGCTCAGCCTCCGGCGGCGTCCCTGGACCAGCAGCCAGCGCAGGCCGAACAGCGCGAGCACTATCGCCGCCGCGGCGACCACCCACCACAGCCACGGGTCGTAGCGGGCGAACGCCGCACGCGTCTGGGTGTCCACGAGTGGTGCGCGGGCGGACGCCACGGCCGGAGGGAACGCCCCCGCGCCGCGCGCCATCACCAGGGCGCTCAGGGCCATCAGCGCCAGTCCCACGAGCAGCAGCCCCAGCCGGTTGCCCCGGGCGGTCTTGTCGTCCATGGCGCTCACTTCCCTCGCAGGTGCACGTGGACGGGATGCTTCCAGACGGGGGAGAGCGCGGCGATCCGCGCGGTCACCGCCTCCCGTACGGCGTCGGCCAGTCCGGTGGTGTCCCGGACGCCGCTGCGGGCGTCCACTCGCACGGTCTTTCCCACCAGCCGTACCTTGGCCTGGTCCACCCCCTGTACCCGCTCGGCCGTGTGGGCCAGCGACCGGGTGAAGCCCCGGCGCTGCATGCCGATGACCAGGTCCTTGTCGCCCGTCCGCACCGGGATCAGCGTGGGCCGTCCCGGGATGAGCGCGAACAGCACCAGCAGCAGGCCCAGCAGGCCGACCAGGCCCGCGCCCGCCATCACCTGCCGGTCGCTCCACGGCGTCGACGACGCCCAGGTGAGCATCCGGTCGTAGGGCAGCAGGCGCAGCGGGTGGCCGACCAGCGCGGAGATGACCTCCAGCGCCACCAGGACGCCGATCGCCGTCAGCACCACGGCGGTGATGACGGCGGGGACCACCCGGCGCGGGCGGAAGGCCCTGACCGCCGCGCGGTCCGCGGAGGCGTTCCTCGCCACCTCGTCGGGTGCCCGCGACGCGGACGGCTCCACGAACGCCGCGCCGGGTGCGGCCGGAATCTCCTCGGTCGGCCCCGTCTCGGAGACATGCTCGGAGAAGGGCTCAGCCGGGTCGGGGGTCTGGGAGGTCATTGCCCTTCCTCCCGCGACGGGACGTCGGTCCCGTGGGCCGTCGCGCCCGGTGTCCGGAAGTCGGGCCGGTTCCCGCCCTCGGCCGGCGAGGTCTCGTATGAGGTCTCACGCGAGACCTCGTACGAGGTCTCGGGCGGGCTCTCCGGAGCGCGGATCACGTTGGTGACGTCGATGTCGATGTAGCCGACGTCCATGCCGGTCAGTGTCATGACCCGTTCGGCGACGTGGCGCCGGACCTCGTCGGCAACCTCGCGGATCGGGGCCGGATACTCCATGGTCACGTCCAGCTGGAGCGTCGCGAGCGTGCCGTCGACGGCGGCGCGGGTGCCTCCGCGGAGGGACAGCGGCCCCCGCTCGCCGACCTTCCGCACCCGTGCCACCTCCCTGGCCGCGCCGGCCGCGATGCGCGACACCACCCGGTTGGATATGTCGGTTCTGCCACGCAGTTCGGCCGGTACGGCCGGCTGGGCGGGTACGGCGGGCGGCGCGGGCCGCCCGGTCTCGGCGAGGGCGGAGCCCGTCCGGCCGGCGGGGAGGTCACCTGAGTCCGCGGCCGCTCCCGAGGAGGTGGCGTGGTGCTCGACGGGGGTGTTCATCGCCGTCTCGCCGAGATCCGGGACAGGTTGACCTCGCCGACCTCCGCGAAGTGGCCGAGGAGGAATCCGATGGCGCCGAGCACGAGCACCAGCAGGAACGCCCAGAAGCCGCCGAAGGCTCCGGCGAAGCCCAGCAGAACGCCGACGATCGTGCCGAGCACGGACCACACTGGGAACTTGTTCATGTCAAACCTCCGATATGGACATTCACCGGCAGGTCATCCGCCAGCGGGGCGACCGCCGCACGTACCTCGTCGGCGATCTCCGGCAGCGGGCGCCCCAGCCTGACGACCACCGAGATCTCGATCCCGTCCTCGTGCAGCGCGACGCCGGGCACCCTCTCGCCGGGCAGGTAGGTCGCCACCGTCCCGAACGGGCCGCCCGAGAGGTCGACGACATCGGGGCAGCGCCGTACGGCGTCGGCTATCCCGTGCGCGAGACCCGCCTCCCGGCCGGCCGGTTCCCGATCAGCGGCCGCGGCCGGTTTCTCGCGGGGCGGACTCGCCGTCTCGCCCGGTGTGGCGGCCGGTGTGGCGGCCGTCGTGCGGGCCGGGGCCCGTGGTCTCTGGGCGGGTACGGCCCCCGCCGGGGCTTGAGTGGCGGGCGGGTGGACCGGGTGCTCCGGCTTGTGCGCGGGCATGACGGTCGCCGGGGTCGGATGCTTCGGCCGCTCCGGCCCGTGCGCCGGGGTGGGCGGCCGCTGGACCGGGTCACCCGGGTTGTTCGCGGGCGCGGCCGTCCGGCGGCCGGATCCCGCCGTCACCGGACGCGTCGTCTCCTCGCGGGCCGGGTCCTCAGGCCCGCGCGCCGGATCCCTCACTGGACGCGCGGCCCCGGCTCGGACGACTCCTCCGCGGAGTCCTTGTCCTGGCCGGGCATGTGGACGTCGGAGACCTTGATGTTGACCTCGGTGACCTCGAGCCCGCACATGCGCTCGATCGCCGTGATCACGTTGCGGCGTACGGCGGCGGCCAGGTCGGGAATGGCCATGCCGTACTCGACGACCACTTCGAGGTCGGCGGCGGCCTGACGCTCGCCCACCTCGACGGAGACCCCCTGGGTGATGTTCTGGTCGACACCGACCATGCCGCGTACCGCGCCCAGGGCTCGCGCGGTGCTCGCGCCCATGTTGTGCACGCCGGGAATCTCCCTGGCCGCCAGGCCCGCGATCTTCGCTACGACGCCGCTCTCGATGGTGGTGGTTCCCTTGGGAGTGACCAGGCCACCCTGGGATCCGGGACTGTCGGTGCGTGCCCGGGGCACGGATACCTCGTCGCCCTTGGGCCTGTTCACCGTGCTGGCTTCAGTCACGTCCATTCCTTCCCCCGAGGGAAGACCTTCTGGCTCCCCGATGCTGACAGAAACGGTCATACCCCCCATATGAACAGCAATCAGGACATACTTATTTTTAACTCAATCGTGGTCGTATCGGGAAAATAGGTTTTATGGGTATTTTTAGTTGCATATAGCCCAGATGGCTCGGCGATGTGATGGAGGAGACCGGATGGGCGGAGGCGCGAACCTCCCGGAGGCGCGGGCGCGGTCAGGCGAGACCCGGAGCCCGACTAGCCTTGTCGTGTGCGTATAGCGAGGTTCTCCACAGGAGACGGTGTCGGGTTCGGGGTGGTCGAGGGTGGCCCAGGGGAGGAGTTCATCTCCGCGATCTCCGGTCATCCGTTCGGGCCGATCCAGTTCACCGGTGAGCGTCACTCGCTCTCCCAGGTCAAGCTGGTCGCGCCCATGCTGCCCAGCAAGGTCGTCGCGATCGGCAAGAACTACGCCGACCACGCCCACGAGATGGGCGGCGAGGTCCCCGACGAGCCACTGGTCTTCCTCAAGCCGTCGACCTCGGTGATCGGCTCGGGTGAGGCCATCGCCTACCCGACGACCCTGTCCCAGCGGGTCGACTACGAGGGGGAGCTGGCGGTGGTGATCGGCAGGCTCTGCCGGGAGGTGCCCCGAGAACGGGCCCACGAGGTCATCTTCGGCTACACCTGCGCCAACGACGTCACGGCGCGGGATCTGCAGAAGAAGGACGTCCAGTTCACCCGGGCCAAGGGCTTCGACACGTTCTGCCCGCTCGGCCCGTGGATCCAGACCGAGCTCGACCCGAGCGACGTCGGCATCGTCACGTCCGTGAACGGCGAGGTCAAGCAGAGCTCGCGCACCTCCAAGCTCATGTACGACATCCCCGCGCTGATCGCCCACGTGAGCGCGGTCATGACCCTGATCCCCGGCGACGTCATCCTCACCGGGACGCCGGAAGGGGTCGGCCCGCTCAGCGTCGGCGACGAGGTCAGCGTCTTCATCGAAGGAATCGGCACTCTCAGCAACCGGGTGGTCTCCCGTGATTAGGGTTCGTTTCGCCCCCTCGCCGACCGGCATGTTCCATGTCGGCGGCGCCCGCTCCGCGCTGTTCAACTGGGCCCTGGCCGAGAGGTCCGGCGGAAGGTTCGTGCTCCGCATCGAGGACACCGACGCCGCGCGCAACCGGCCGGAATGGACCGAGGGCATCATCTCGGCGCTCGCCTGGATCGGGATCAACGACGGCGCCCCGGCCTTCGAGGGACCCTACTTCCAGTCCTCGTACGAGAAGCAGCACCGCGAGGCCGCGGCCAGGCTGCTGGCCGAGGGCCGGGCCTACTACTGCACCTGCACCCGCGACGAGGTCAAGGCCCGCACCGGGTCCGAGCACCAGGGCTACGACGGCTTCTGCCGCGACCGAGGCCTGACCGAGGGCGCGGTCCGCTTCCGTACCCCCGACGAGGGCGTCACCGTGATCTCCGACCTGGTCCGCGGCACCGTCGAGTTCCCCAACAACGCGATGGAGGACTTCGTCATCGCGCGCGGCGACGGCTCCCCGCTCTTCGTGCTGGCCAACGTCGTCGACGACGTCGAGATGCGGATCAGCCACGTGGTCCGCGCCGAGGAGCACCTGTCCAACACCCCCAAGCAGCAGCTGCTCTGGGAGGCGCTCGGCGTCGCCCCGCCCACCTGGGCGCACGTGCCGGTCATCGTCAACGAGAAGCGCCAGAAGCTGTCCAAGCGCCGGGACAAGGTCGCCCTGGAGTCCTACCGCGAGGAGGGCTACCTGGCCGAGGCGATGGTCAACTACCTGATGCTGCTCGGCTGGGGCCCCGGCGACGACCGGGAGATCATGCCCTGGTCGGAGATGGTGCCGCTGTTCAGCCTGGAGGACGTCAACCCCTCCCCGGCGTTCTTCGACGAGAAGAAACTCCGCGCGTTCAACGGCGAGTACATCAGGGCACTGCCCCTGGAGGAGTTCATCACCCGCTGCGAGCCGTGGCTGGACCCGAGCTGGGACCGCGAGACCTTCGCCAAGGTCGCCGAGCTCGCCCAGACCCGTATCGCGGTCCTGTCCGAGATCACCGCGAACGTGGACTTCCTCTTCCTGGACGAGCCCGTCTTCGACCAGGCGTCGTGGGACAAGGCCATGAAGAGCTCCGCCGTGGAGATCCTCACCGGCTACCTCGACCGGCTTGAGAAGGTCGAGATGGACCCCGAGTCGCTCAAGACGGCGCTGGAGGAGGTCGGCGCCTCCTACGGCCTCAAGCTCGGCAAGGCCCAGGCGCCGGTCCGGGTGGCCGTCACCGGCCGCACCGTCGGCCTGCCGCTGTTCGAGTCGATCGAGGTCCTCGGCCGGACGCGGTCGATGGACCGCATCCGCGCCGCCCTCGCCAGGCTCCAGGCCTGAGGAACGCGGACCGGACGAGGCCCGGGGCGCGGCGGAGCCGTCAGCGCGTCGGAGGTCATCGTGGAGCAGGGGGTCCTGCCCCGGCCTGGGAGGACCAGGCCGGGGCAGGACCGGTGGTGCGGGAAGGATCAGGTCAGCAGGCCCCTAGGAGGGGCGTGCCGGCTCCGTCCCCTGTGCGGCGAGTCTGTCCCAGAAGGCGAGACGGTGAACCGCGGCCCGGTCGAAGGGGGCGACACCGCCTCGCCCCGGAGCCAGCCCCTGCACGTACGGCGTGCCGCCGGTGGGGCGCACGCGACTCCAGGTGGGCAGGCCAGGCCGGTTCGGGTCGCCGACGGCGGCGAACCTGGACCAGTAGTCGATCATCGTGTCGCCGAGCCGCCGCTGCTCGGGGGTGAGCGGGGCGGACCTCCAGCCGACGTCGAACAGGAACGACAGCTCGGACCCGTGCGAGGCGAGCGGCCTGACCCCATTGGGCAGCGGGAAGAGCTGGGGCGCCGTCCGGTCGGTGAACTCGTAGGAGAAGGTCGGCACGTGCCGGGCGAACAGCAGGTCGGTGTCGCGCGCCGGCCAGGCCCAGTCCAGGTCGCTCATGACGGCCGCCACCGCCTGAAGGGGTGAGCCGTGGGCGTCCGGCGGATACTCGGCCAGCACGTCCGGTCCCGCGGCGCCGAACTTCGCGTTGGCCGCGGACTCGTACTCCCCGTCCGTCATCGGCGGGAACAGCAGCGACGTGAAAAGCGTGCCCTCGTCCCTGGTGATGCCCGTCAACATGGGCACCCGGTGGAAGCGGCCCTCCTCGAACACCGTCGAGGGATCCTCGGGCAGCACCGCGTTACCGTACGCGGGCAGCGGGAGCGGCTGCTGGGCGAGCAGGTCGGCCACCGGCCTGTCCCGCAGGCAGGCGAGCGCGGTCTCCGGGTCCGCGCACCCCAGCCCGGCTGCCAGGGCCTGTCCATAGCCGTCGTGGGCGGCTCGGGGCACCCAGAGCGGTATGTCCATCACCGGCCTCAGCGGGGTGCCCTCGAAGCTTCCGGCCTCACACGGGCTGCTCTGGGTGATCGCCCGGTGGAACAGCCCCGCCGCGGAGGGGGAGGCGAGCTGCGCGCACACCGAGTGCGACCCCGCGGACTCGCCGAACAGGGTGACGTTGCGCGGGTCGCCGCCGAACGCCGCCGCGTTGCGCCGCACCCAGCGCAGGGCCGCCTGCTGGTCCTCGATCCCGAACGCTCCCGCGTTCTCCAGCCCGGGATACCCGAAGAATCCGAAGACGCCCAGCCGGTAGTTGACCGTCACCACCACGACATCGCCCCGCACGGCCAGCCTGCGGGCGTCGTAGTCGCTGCCGGCCCCCTTGGTGAGGCTTCCGCCGTGCAGCCACACCATGACCGGCCGGGGCCGCTTCCCGCCTGCCGGGGCGGGCGCGGTCACGTTGAGGTAGAGGCAGTCCTCCGCCTCGCTTCCCGGCAGGCCCCAGATGTCGGCGGTCTGCGCGCACCGCTCACCCGGCGCGGTGGCGTCGCGCACCCCCTGCCACGGGGTGACGGCTCGCGGCGACCGCCAGCGCAGCTCACCGACGGGGGGCGCGGCGTACGGGATGCCCTGGAAGGACAGGTGATCCTTACCGGCCTCGCCCCTCACCCATCCGGAGTCGGTACGTACCGTGGTGCCCGCGCCGCCCGCGGTGGCCGGGGCCGTGGCCCTCGGCGGCACGGTGCCGGTACGGGCCGCCGTGTCCCCACCGCCCGCGGCCGCCGGGGCCGCCGTCAGCAGCGGCAGGGCACAGGCCAGGCCGGCGACGAGCGCGGCGCTCGTCCTGTTCCATGGTCGTTTCATGCTCTTCAGCGTGCTTGAGATCCGGGCGGAGCGCATTGGAGCCGCGTTCCCGCCCGGGGTGTGGTTTCCTGCACCCCGGACGGTGCACGAAGGGCTATGCCTCCAGGCCGCGGCGCTTCAGCAGGGGCTCGATGCGCGGGTCGCGGCCGCGGAAGTCGCGGAAGGCGTCCATCACGTCCCGCGAGCCGCCGACCGACAGCAGGGTGGAGCGGAAGTGGTCACCGTTGCCGCGCGTCAGGCCGCCGTTCTCCTCGAACCAGTCGACGCTCTCGGCGTCCAGCACCTCGCTCCAGATGTAGGAGTAGTAGCCGGCGCTGTAGCCGCCCACCCCGCTGACGAAGATGTGCGCGAAGTAGTTGGTCCGATAGCGGGTGCGGACCAGGTCGTAGGCGATCCCGGCGCGCTCCAGCGCCGCGTTCTCGAACGCCTCGGCGTCCTCGACGGTCTCGCCCCCGGCCAGCTTGTGCCAGGCCCAGTCCAGCAGTGCCGCCGCGAGATACTCGACGGTGGCGAAGCCCTGGTTGAACTTCTCCGCGGCCTTCATCTTCTCCAGGAGCTCCGCGGGCACCGGCTCGCCGGTCTCGTGGTGCCTGGCGAAGTTGGCGAGGATCGAGGGCCAGGTGGCCCACATCTCGTTGACCTGCGAGGGGTACTCCACGAAGTCGCGCGGCACGTCGGTGCCGGAGACCCGGGGGAAGCGCACGTCGGAGAAGAGGCCGTGCAGGGCGTGGCCGAACTCATGGAAGGCGGTGTTGACCTCCTCGAACGTCAGGAGCGTCGGCCCCTCGGAGGGCTTGGTGATGTTGAGGTTGTTCATCACCACGGGCAGCTCGCCGAACAGGTGCGACTGGGTGACCAGGTTGTTCATCCAGGCGCCGCCGCGCTTGGTCGGCCGGGCGTACGGGTCGAACACGAACAGGCCGAGCGGTGAGCCGTCCGCGTCGGACACCTCGAAGACCCGGACGTCCGGGTGGTACCCGGCCAGGTCGTCCCGGTCGGCGAAGGTGATCCCGTACAGCTCGCCGGCGGCGTGGAAGACACCGTCCCGCAGCACCCGGTCCAGCTCGAAGTAGGGGCGAAGGTCGGCGGCGTCGAAGTCGTAGCGGGCCTTGCGCACCCGCTCGGCGTAGAAGGACCAGTCCCACGGCTCCAGGGGGAAGCCGGCCTGCTCGCTCAGCGCCTCGGCCTCCCGGCGGGCGTTGGCCACCGCGGGGCCCACCAGCTTGCCGAGCATCTCCTCGACGGCGTCGGTGGTCTTGGCGGTCTGGTCGGCGACGGAGTAGGCGGCGTGGTTGGGAAAGCCGAGCAGGGCCGCCCGCTCGGCGCGGAGCGCCGCCATCCTGGCCGCCAGCTCGAAGTTCTCCGGCGCCCGGCCGACGGACAGCTCGTACAGCCTCCTGCGGGTCTCCCGGTCGGTCAGCTCGGCCAGCGCGGGCTGATTGGTGTAGTTGAACAGCGGCAGGACGTACCTGCCGTCCTTCTCGATCGCCTTGATCGTGCTCTCGGCGAGCCCGTCCAGCTGCTTGACGTCCTCGACGACCAGCGCGGAGGCCGTGGAGGCCGTGAGCAGGTTCTGGGAGAAGGTCGTGGCGAGCCTGGTCAGTTCCTCGTTGAGCGCCCTGAGGTGGTCCTGGTCGCCTTCGGACAGGTCCGCGCCGGCCCTGACGAAGTCGACGCGGTACTTCTGCAGCAGCCACGCCTCCTCGGGGTCGTCTGTGGCCACCTGTTCGATCCGGGCGTACAGGGCGCGGTCCAGGCGGATGGAGTCGGCGTGCTGGGTCAGCCTGGGGGAGACCTGGGTCTCGATCTCCCGGATGCCGTCGGTCGTGTCGGAGGCGGAGATGCTGCTGAAGACGGTCACGGTCCGCTTGAGAATCCGGCCCGAGCGCTCCAGGGCCTCGATCGTGTTGGCGAACGTCGCGGGCTCCGGGTTGTCGGCGATCTCCCGCACCTCGCGCAGCTGGTCGGCCATGCCACGTTCGAAGGCGGGAAGGTAGTGCTCCTCCCTGATCAGGGCGAACGGTGGCAGCCCGTACGGCAGCGTGCTGGGTTCGAAGAACGGGTTCTCGGCCAAGGCTGGAACTCCTCTCAGGTGGACGGATCTCTCAGCAGGGTCGCACAGCGGACCTTCGTCGCGGCAGCCCGGTGATACCGCGATTCGGCCGTCGGCAATCGTTTTGGTCTTGACCCCCAACCTGGGCTATTCTTTCGGAGGCGCCAGCGAGTCCCGCAAGGGAGTCCGGTGCGGTGGGGTATGGTGTAATTGGCAACACGGCTGATTCTGGTTCAGTTGTTCTAGGTTCGAGTCCTGGTACCCCAGCTGCATCTTCTTAGGAAGATGCCGCAGATTCGGCTCCCTCCGAATCTGATGACAGTGTGTAGGGTCCCGTCGTCTAGTGGCCCAGGACGCCGCCCTCTCAAGGCGGTAGCGCCGGTTCGAATCCGGTCGGGACTACCACTGTCTCTCGCAAGGCTCCGTCGTCTAGTGGCCTAGGACGCCGCCCTCTCAAGGCGGTAGCGCCGGTTCGAATCCGGTCGGGGCTACAAGTGCGAAACCCCCGGGAGCAACGGTTCCCGGGGGTTTTTGTCGTTTCAGGGGCGGGTGAGGCCGCACCCGGCATGGATCTCTCAGATCGCCCTCCCGCTCGGAGCCGCGGCCGGATACTCTCTCCCGACCCGGGAGATCGGGCACGCCGGACGCATGCCCGATCGAGAAGAACCCCCCGCCGTCAGCCGATGTACGGCCAGGTGGCGGCTGAACGCTCCCCGCCATGGCGGAACCGGAAAGGGACGGGGCGGCGCCCCGTCCCTTTCCGGTTCCGTTCCTAGTTCTGCCCCGAGCGGGCCTTGAACAGGGCACGCTTGGCGGCCTTGCCCACCTGCTTGTCCGGATGCGCCTTGCCGATCGCCTCCAGCAGCTCCTCCAGGTGCGGGTGCGGCACCTTCCAGATCACTTCGAGCAGGCTGACCAGGTTCGGCACGTTGCCGATGTCGTCCAGGCTGCTGACGAACTCGGGACGGCCCAGGCCGGCGGAGATGGTCAGCATGTCGAGGATCAGCCAGTGGGTGTCGGCCTGGGTGGGCGTGGGAGCGTCCTCGACGCCCAGCTGGGCCAGGTGGGTGGCCGCGTACGGGCGCAGGGACGGCTCGTCGAGGGCCTCCCGCCAGGCGGGTATGGCCACCTCACCGAGCGAGCCGACCATGCTGGCCGCCTGAACCCGGATCAGCGCGTTCGCGTCGTCCTCGGCCGCGGCCTCCAGCAGGTCCCTGGCGGCCTGCTCGGGGGCGCGCAGCTCCATCCAGGCCTCGAACTCGGCGTCCGCCTCCTCCTCGGGCAGCTCGGAGCCGAAGGAGAGCAGGTCCAGGGCCGTCATCGCGTCGATGGCGGGCCGGGCGTCCAGCTCGATGTCGGCCTCGTCCACGAGGTGGACCACGCCCTCCATGCCGAGCGGGGTCAGCCGCACCTGGTCGTGCTCGACCTCGACCATGCCGTACCCGGCCAGCCAGTCGAGCACCGGGTTGAGCGGGTCGCCGTACTGCGCGGTGGCGGCGGCCCAGGCCTCCGCGCCCAGGTCGTCGTACTCGGCGGCGGCCTCGGCCAGCTCGGTGCGGAGCTCGGCCAGCGGCTTGGAGCCGGTCGCCAGCAGCACCCGGACCAGCAGCGCCCTGGTCAGCCCGGACAGGGCGATCGTGGCCTCCTCGTCCGCCAGCTCCGGGTCGCCGTAGTCGATGGAGTGCAGACCGGCCATCCACGCGTCAAGGGCGTCGTCGTCCTCCTCGAAGGGCCACTCCGCGGTGTCGGCGTCGATGCTGACCGTGTCCTCCCCCTCGGGCTGGAGGAAGTCGAGGTCGATCGCGAGGTTCCAGATGTTCCAGAGCGCGGGGACGGAGTCGGCCAGCGACTTGTCGCCCTTCTCGGGAAGCGGGATGCCGAGGACGGCCAGGGCCTCGGTGATCTCGGTGTCGTCGAGCAGGCTCGTCTCGCCCACCCGGCGCTCAGAACCGACCCAGATCGCGAGGTCGCGGGCCTTGGAGATCAGGGGTGTCCTGCGGGTGGCCTCGGCCAGCTCGGAGTCCGGGCGGAGCCTGATCGTCGGCAGCTCGGAGAGCTCGTCGGCGAACGGCTCGAAGTCACCGAGCCCCTCGGACTCCTCGTCGTACTCGTCGTCCTCATCCTCCTCGACGACGAGATCCTCCATGGCGTCGACGAAGTCGTCCTCAAGGCGGTCGAGCTCGGCGAGCAGGTCCCCCAGCGGGGCGGAGCCCTTGGCCAGGCGGTCGGACTCCGACAGGAAGGTCAGATAGGCACGGACCGCGGGCACCATGCCGTCGGCGGCGGCGTCCGGATCCTCGACGACCTGGGGCATCCGGTCGAGGAGAACCGTGCGCAGGTCGGACTGCCTCCACCGGCCGACGTCGTCGGAGGCGATCAGCCGGTGCCACAGCGCGACAGAGCCGACCAGGTTGGAATCGCTGCCGGGCGCGTTCTCACGCGCCCACAGGATGAAGTTCTGGAGCAGGGGACGCAGTTCAGCCGCGGCTGCCTCGATGCGATCTGTCACCTGCCCAGCCTAGGGGGCCGCAGGGGTGCTCGCCTCCTCATATCGCCCACAGGTCGATCGGTGTCAGCCGCCGCGGAGGTCAGTTGGCGCGGCGCATCGACTCGGTGATCCGCTCGGCGGCGGTGACCACGGGGGCGGCGTGCAGTCTGCCGGGGGTGCGGGTCAGACGCTCGATCGGGCCGGAGACCGACACCGCGGCGACCACCTTGCCGCCCGCGCCCCTGATCGGCGCCGAGACGCTGGCCACGCCCTGCTCGCGCTCGCCGACGCTGTGCGCCCAGCCCCTGCGCCGCACGCTCGCGAGCGTGGCCGCGGTGAACTTGGCCCCGCGCAGGCCCCGGTGCAGGCGGTCGGGCTCCTCCCAGGCGAGCAGGATCTGCGCCGCGGACCCCGCGAGCATCGGCAGGGCCGAGCCGACCGGCACGGTGTCGCGCAGTCCGCTGGCACGCTCGGCGGCGGCCACGCAGACCCGCTCGTCACCCTGGCGCCGGTAGAGTTGCGCGCTCTCCCCGGTCAGGTCTCTCAGCTGGGTGAGAACCGGTGAGGCGACGGCCAGCAGCCTGTCCTCGCCGGCGGCGGTGGACAGCTCGGACAGGCGGGGGCCCAGGACGAAACGGCCCTGGGTGTCGCGGGAGACGATGCGGTGGTGCTCCAGAGCGACGGCCAGCCGGTGGGCGGTGGGGCGGGCCAGGCCGGTGGCGTGGACGAGTTGTGCGAGGGACGCCGGGCCGGCTTCAAGGGCGTTGAGCACGAGGACGGCCTTGTCCAGTACGCCGACTCCGCTAGAGTTGTCCATACACCGATACTGCCGTCTCGACATATGAGAAAGCAAGTGGGTGCGGGATAGCCGATCGCAAGGAGGCGACATGGGCCGCACGCTCGCGGAGAAGGTCTGGGAGCAGCACGTCGTGCGACGTGCGGAGGGAGAACCCGACCTGCTCTACATCGACCTTCACCTCGTTCACGAGGTCACGAGCCCGCAGGCGTTCGACGGCCTGCGCATGGCGGGTCGCCCCGTCAGGCGGCCCGACCTCACCATCGCCACCGAGGACCACAACGTCCCGACCGTACGCGGTCCGATCAACGACCTGGTGTCGCGGACGCAGGTGGAGACGCTGCGTAAGAACTGTGCGGAGTTCGGTGTCCGGCTGCACCCGATGGGTGACGCGGGGCAGGGCGTGGTCCACATCATCGGCCCGCAGTTCGGCCTGACCCAGCCCGGCATGACGATCGTGTGTGGTGATTCTCACACCTCCACCCACGGCGCCTTCGGCGGCATCGCGTTCGGCATCGGCACCTCCGAGGTGGAGCACGTGCTGGCCACCCAGACGCTGCCCGCCTACCGGCCGAAGACCATGGCCATCGAGGTCTCCGGCGAGCTGCCCCCCGGCGTCACCGCCAAGGACCTGATCCTGGCGATCATCGCCAAGATCGGCACCGGCGGCGGCCAGGGCTACATCGTCGAGTACCGGGGCGAGGCCATCCGCAGGCTCTCCATGGAGGGCCGGATGACGGTCTGCAACATGTCCATCGAGGCGGGTGCCCGCGCGGGCATGATCGCCCCGGACGAGACCACCTTCGAATATCTCAAGGGCCGTCCCCACGCGCCGTCCGGTGCCGACTGGGACGCCGCGGTCGAGTACTGGAAGTCGCTGGTCAGCGACGAGGACGCGGTCTTCGACGCCGTCGTGGAGATCGACGCCACGACGCTGACCCCGTTCGTCACCTGGGGCACCAACCCGGGCCAGGGCGCCCCGCTGGGCACGTCCGTGCCCCGTCCCGAGGACACCGACGACCCGGCCGCCGCCGCGCGTGCCCTGGAGTACATGGGCCTGACCGCGGGCACCCCGCTCCGCGAGGTCAAGGTCGACACGGTCTTCGTGGGCTCCTGCACCAACGGCAGGCTGGAGGACCTGCGCGCCGCGGCCGAGGTGCTGCGCGGGCGCCAGGTCGTGACGCGCACGCTGATCGTGCCCGGTTCGATGCTGGTCAAGCTCCAGGCCGAGCAGGAGGGGCTGCACGAGGTCTTCAAGGCCGCGGGCGCCGAATGGCGCGAGGCCGGCTGTTCCATGTGCCTGGGGATGAACCCCGACACCCTCGCCCCCGGCGAGCGCAGCGCCTCGACCTCCAACCGCAACTTCGAGGGGCGGCAGGGCAAGGGCGGCCGTACCCACCTCGTGTCCCCGCAGGTCGCCGCCGCGACCGCCGTCACCGGCAAACTCACCGCGCCCGCCGACCTGTAAGGAGTCCTCGCGATGGAAGCGTTCACCACCCACACCGGCCGGGCCGTGCCGCTGCGCCGCAGCAACGTGGACACCGACCAGATCATCCCCGCCGTCTGGCTCAAGCAGGTCAGCAGGACCGGGTTCGAGAAGGGCCTGTTCTCCGCCTGGCGTGAGGACCCCGGCTTCGTCCTGAACAACCCCGTTCACGAGGGCGCCACGATCCTGCTGGCCGGCCCCGACTTCGGCACCGGCTCCTCCCGCGAGCACGCGGTCTGGGCCCTGCAGCAGTACGGCTTCCGCGTCGTGATCGCGGCCCGTTTCGGAGACATCTTCCGTAATAATTCCACCAAGATGGGCCTGCTCCCGGTCGTCCTGCCGGGCGGGATCGTCGAGGCGCTGCAGGCCGCGGTCGAGGCGGACCCGACCCTTGAGATCACCGTTGACCTGGCGGGACGCCAGGTCCGCTGGGGCGCGGAGGCCGTCGCCTTCGAGATCGACGACTACACGCGCTGGCGGCTGATGGAGGGCCTGGACGACATCGGGCTGACCCTGCGCAACGCCGATGCCATCGGGACATACGAGAATGGTCGGCAGCCATGGCTGCCGACGACCGTCTGACGAGTTCAGAGGACGAGCTGGCGTGGCGGCTGCGCGAGGCGCACCGCCGCGTCCGGTCCCTGCATGTCTCCGTCGAGGAGAGAAAACGTCTCACCAGGCGCCTGCTGGCCATCTGCGATATGGCCAAGCGCGACCTCGATCACGCCACAGGGCGTCTTGATTTGTTCCTTCTCAGTATTGATGTCTTGGTTTCAGATACGCCGAGCACTGGAAACATTGCGGAAGGTGATTGAGTCATACGGCTCCGTCCCCTAATTTCAAGCGAGCAGGGGGTTTCTCATCGTGATCGTTGATGAGATCTGTGATGAGACCCCTCGCCGTGACAAATCGGGTGAGACGGGTTTTCTGCCCCGTGACCCACTCCCGGACATCGGTAAGCAGGGGGAGCAACCTTATGAACAAAAAGGAACTCGTCGACGCCATCGCGGATCGGGTGGGCGACAAGAAGACGGCCACCGAAGCCGTGAACGCGGTGCTCGACACGATCCAGGCCACCGTCGCGAGTGGCGACAAGGTCTCGATCACGGGGTTCGGTGCCTTTGAGATGGTGCACAAGCCGGCCCGCACCGCCCGCAACCCCTCGACGGGTGCCGAGATCCACGTCGCCGAGAGTTGGGGGCCGAAATTCCGGCCCGGTTCCGACTTCAAGGAACTCGTCAACAACGGCGGCAAGAAGGCAGCGAAGAAGAAATAGGCTTCGGCCTAGGCGCCCGGACTCCCGAAGCGGGAGCCCGGGCGTCCGGCTTCCCGGCCGGCGCCGGCCGGATCCCGATCCCCTGCCGGGGCCGCCGAAAGTGCCCCGTGCGGTGTTCGGTCACGTTCACCGGATTCGCCGGCGGGCGCCACGGAGATGATTTCGGCTCGGGCCGTCAGGGAAGCCGGTTTCCCGGCCGCCTCACCGGCCGGGTACGGGGAAGGTCGAGAGGGTGATGTAGGCGACGTCGTCGCCGTCCATGACGATGTTGACCCGCTGACCCGCCCTGAGCAGCCGGAGCGGCCCCGCGTCGAACGCCGCCGCGCCGAACGGGATCTCGGTCCCGTCGTCCAGGAAGACCGACCCCGACCGGGTCGCCTCCTCGAAGCTCCGCACCGTCGCCTGCACACGCCCAGGGTAGCCTCCGGACGGGAATCCCGCCCGAACCGGGGCTATCGGTCCCTGTCGCGTTACTCCGGCTGCGAAGACCCGCCGGACAGCGCGATCCTTTCCGCCATGGCCAGCGTGCGGGGGCCGACGCCCAGGACCAGCGCCCGGCGGAGATCGTCCGGGGTGTCCACGTCATGGCGGACCGACTCCACCCCCGCCACGCAGAGCTCCTTGGCGCCGCGCCGCAGGTGCCGGTCCCGCGACTCGCCGCCGAACCCCGGCGTGAACGGCATACCGGGCCGTACGCCGTAGAAGGTCGTGCCGATCTCGGAGGCGTCGGGCAGGAACATCTGGTCGAACTCCGCGGCGGCGGTCAGCACGCGGGCCAGCTCAGCGGGGCGGAGGGCGGGGAGGTCGGCCTGGAGGGCGCCGACGGCGTCGCCGGGCGCCAGCCGTACCGCTTCCAGGGCGCCGTGTCGCAGGGCGGCGTTCAGCCCCGCCTCCGGGTCGCCGACCACGTGCGCGCCGACCCCGCCGAGCGCCTCGGCGGCCACGGGGTCACCCGTCACCACGACCACCCGCGTGACGAGCGCGCACCTCAGCGCCGCCTCGACGGTGTCACAGGCGATCGCCACGGCCAGCGCGGCCCGGTGCGGGCCCGCCGCCGCGGACAGGCGGGTCTTGGCGGCGACCAGCGTTTTGACCGGGACGACAAGGGTCCAGGCGGAACTTTCCTGAGCAGCCATAGCGTTAAGCATCTCGCCTCGACATCCCGGGGAGCCAACCGGGAGACTTGGTGCGCAAACCGCTCATACGGAGGAGCCCATGAGACGCCCCGGCTGGCCCTCGCGATTCTGGGTCGCCTTCGCCGTCGCGATCGTCAAGCCGATCTCATGGCTCCTGGTCAAGAAGGACTGGCGTCGCAGCGACCGGTTGCCCAGGACGGGCGGGATCATCGTGGCGACCAACCACCTGTCGTGGCTGGATCCGATCCTCATCTCGCACTTCCTCTACAACAACGGCCGCTGGCCGGTGATCCTGGCCAAGTCGGGTCTCTTCTCGGTGCCGCTGCTCGGTCCCCTGCTGAGGGCGCTCCAGGTCATTCCCGTCTATCGGGGGAGCTCTGACGCGGGGCGCTCGCTGGAGGAGTCACGGCGCCGGTTCGCCGCCGGGGCGTGCGTGATGTTCTATCCGGAGGGCACCTGCACCCGCGACCCGGACCTCTGGCCGATGGAGGGCAAGACCGGCGCGGCCAGGCTGGCTCTGGAGACCGGTGCGACGGTGATCCCCGTCGCGCACTGGGGGGCCCAGGAGATCCTGCCGTACGGTGCCAGAAGGCCCCGCCTGCTGCCACGCAAGACCTTCCGCGTGCTGACCGGGCCACCGGTCGACCTGTCGAAGTACCAGGGCCAGCCGCTCCAGGCCGACGTGCTGCGCTCCGCGACCGCCGACATCATGTCTGCGATCACGGTCCAGCTGGCCGAACTCCGCGGGGAGAAGGCGCCCAAGGCGCCGTTCAAGCGACCTTCCGACAACTGACTTCGGCGTACGGTGTTGACATCCTCCCCTCCCCGAAGGGAGGGGATTCCCACGGTCGCCCGTGAGAGTTCCTGATTCACCGCCGGTCGCCCGCCAGGAGAAAACCCTTGAGGTCCTACACCAGCTCCACAGGCGTTTCACCTCTCCGCCAGCCCGGCGGTGAGGACCTAGCCGGTCACGCCCGTAGTGGCCCGGTTATCGCCACCGCCGGACACGGTACCGAACCGTACGGCATCGCGCCGCGTTTTCTCCCCCGCCCGGAGGCGGAGGTTTCCACGCCCAAGGAGAACCGATGACCAAGGCGGCTGTATTCGGCACGGGTTCGTGGGGAACGACCTTCAGCATGATCCTCGCGGGGGCGGGCACCCGGACGATCCTGTGGGGCCGCAGCGCGGAGGTCGTCGAGGCGATCGACCGGCGGCACGAGAACCCCGTCTACCTGCCGGGCACGGTGCTGCCCGAGACGCTGCGCGCCACGACCGACCCGGCCGAGGCTCTCGACGGCGCCGACTTCGTGGTGCTCGCGGTGCCCTCCCAGACCCTGAGGGAGAACCTGACCCGCTGGAAGCCGGACCTGCCGCCGGAGGCGGTGCTGGTCAGCCTGATGAAGGGCATCGAGCTGGGCACCACCAAGCGGATGAGCGAGGTGATCTGCGAGGTCGCCGGGGTGCCTCAGGAGCGGGTCGCGGTGGTGTCGGGGCCCAACCTGGCCGGGGAGATCGTCCGGGGCCAGCCCGCCGCCACCGTGGTCGCCTGCACCGACGAGCGGGCGATGGAACGCCTCCAGGAGGCCTGCTACCTGCCGCCCTGGTTCCGCCCCTACACCAACCCCGACGTCGTGGGGGTCGAACTCGGCGGGGCCGTCAAGAACGTGATCGCCCTCGCGGTCGGCATCTCGGCGGGGATGGGGCTGGGCGACAACGTCGGGGCGATGCTGATGACGCGCGGGCTGGCCGAGATCTCCAGGCTGGGCACGGCACTCGGCGCGGACCCGCACACCTTCGCGGGGCTGGCCGGCATGGGCGATCTGGTGGCGACCTGTACCTCCCCATTGTCGCGGAACCGTACTTTCGGGGAGAATCTAGGGCGGGGCATGACCCTGGCCGAGGTCATCGCCGCCACGAAACAGACCGCCGAGGGGGTCAAATCCTGCGAGTCGGTGCTCGAACTGGCCAAAAAGCACGACGTGGAGATGCCGATCACCGAAGTGGTGGTGGCCGTCGTCCATGACGCAATGCCTCCCAGCGAGGCCGCGGTGCTCCTGATGTCGCGGACTCCCAAGCCGGAACGGTACGGCCTGTGAAGACACGGTGTGGCCCATGAACAGACGGATGCGCAGGCGCAGGGGGGAGAACACCCGGTCGGTGCACCTGCCGGCTCCCGAGCCGCCCTCGCAGAGACCCCTCGGCCTTCCCGTGTGGCGCAGCTCCGCCTGGGGTTTCGGCGACTCCGCCGAGTACGCCGAGGTGCTGGAGGTGAAGGGTTCCGGCCACGCCTACGGCCGGATCGACAACCCCACCACCGCCGCGTTCGCCTCGGCGGTGGCCTCTCTGGAGGGGGCCGCGGCGCCCGAGGACGTGGCCGGGCAGGCGTTCGCCTCGGGGATGGCCGCCGTCAACGCCGTCCTGATGACGTTCCTGCGCGCGGGCGCGCACCTCGTGGCACCCACCCCGCTGTACGGCGGGACCCACTCGCTGATCACCAACGTGCTGTCCAGGTTCGGGGTCAGCGTGGACTTCGTCGGCTACGACGACCTGACCAGGGTGCAGGCGGCGATCAGGCCCAACACGAAGATCATCTATGCGGAGACGCTCTCCAACCCGACCATGGCGGTCTCCGACATCCGCGGCCTCTACCGGATCGCCCGCGCCGCGGGGGCACTGCTGGTGGTCGACTCCACCTTCGCCACCCCGATCGTGTGCCGTCCCCTGGAACACGGCGCCGACCTGGTGATCCACTCCGCGACCACGTATCTCGGCGGCCATGACGACTGCGCCGGGGGCGTCGCGGTGGGCCGTCCCGACCTGATCGCCCAGCTGCGCGAGGTCAGGATCGACACCGGGGGCACGCTCTCCCCCGATGACGCCTTCCTGCTCCGCCGGGGGCTCGCGACCCTGCCGCTGCGGGTCCGCCGGATGTGCTCCACCGCGATGGTCTTCGCCGCGGCCGTGGCCAAGCACCCCGCCGTGCGCCGGGTCGACTACCCGGGGCTGCCGGGACACCCCGGACACCAGCTCGCCAGGCACCTGTTCGACTCGGGGCCCGAGGGCACCAGGTACGGCGCCTGTGTGACGATCACTCCGCGCGGTGGCTACGACGCCGGCGTGGCCCTGGCCGACGCCCTCAGGCTCGCCTCGATCGCCCCCTCCGCCGGAGGAATCCACACCAAGGCCGCGCACGTGGCCTCGACCACCCACCGGCGGCTCGGCGGGGCGGCGGGGATCGATGAGGCGGCCGTCCGGTTCTCCATCGGGCTTGAGGACGCGGAAGATCTCATCATGGATGTGACCAAGGCACTCGACTCACTACCCGCATCGAGTAGATAGGCGCGTCTAACAGCCGGATTGCCCCCTAACAGGGGGTAGATTCGGGCATCATGAGTGAGCAGCACGAACCTCTACCGAGAGTCGCCGTCGTCTTCGGCGGTCGCAATTCCGAGCATGCCGTCTCCATTCTCGGAGCGGGAAGCGTGCTGGAGGTCATCGACAGGTCCAAGTACGAGGTGGTCCCGATCGGGATCGCCCAGGACGGCCGGTGGGTGCTCGCCTCCGGGGAGCAGCAGTACGGGATCGAGAGCGGCGAGTTGCCCGCCGTCGACGCGGCGAGCGCGACGCTGGCGCTGACATCCGGTAGTGGCGCGCTGGTGGCGTACGACCCCGGCAGCATTCCCGTCGAGCTCGGCCACGTCGACGTCGTCTTCCCGGTGATGCACGGCCCCTTCGCCGAGGACGGCACCATCCAGGGGCTGCTGGAGATGGCCGGGGTCCGCTATGTCGGCTCCGGGGTGCTGGCCAGCTCCGTCGGCATGGACAAGGCGTACATGAAGATGGTCCTCGCCGCCTCGGGCCTGCCCGTCGGGCCGTATGTCGCGATCCGCGACCGCGACTGGCGGACCGACCGCGGCCGGGTGCTCAAGGAGGTCCAGGAGCTCGGCTGGCCGGTCTTCGTCAAGCCCGCCCGCGCCGGGTCCAGCCAGGGCATCTCCAAGGCCGCCGACCTGGAGGAGCTTGAGCGGGCCATCGAGTTCGCCCGCGAGCACGACCCCAAGGTGCTGGTCGAGGCCGCGATCACCGGCCGCGAGATCGAGTGCGCCGTGCTGGAGTCGCCGGGCGACGAGGCGCCTCGCGCCAGCATGCCCGGTGAGGTACTGGTCCACGGAGACCACGAGTTCTTCGACTTCGAGGCCAAGTACATCGGGAGCGACATGTCCCTGTCGGTGCCCGCGGACATCCCCGAGGAGACGGCCGAGCAGCTGCGGGCGATGGCCGTGCGCGCCTTCGAGGCGCTGGGCTGCGAGGGCCTGTCGCGGGTCGACTTCTTCTACACCACCGACGGGCGACTGATCGTCAACGAGATCAACACCATGCCCGGCTTCACCGCGATGTCGGTCGCGCCGCAGCTCTGGGCCGCCACCGGGGTGCCCTACCCGGAGCTGGTCGACCGGCTGATCCAGCTCGCGCTGCACCGCTCACCCGGTCTGCGGTAGCGCTGCCTTGATCGGTGCCGCGAGATCGGCCAGCACGCTCTGCGGGGTGTGCTCCCGCGCGACCGTCACCTCGACGTAGGCCGCCCTGCCGATCGACGTGAACAGCGTCGGTCGGGCCGGGTCGGCGTACCACGCCACTTCGTTGATCTCGGGAACCTGGTCGGTGGGCGACATGGTCACCGGCCGCGGCACCCCGCAGCGCAGGGCGATGCGGCCCTGCCCCCACACGGCGACGTAGGGGGAGGCGGGGGTGGACTCGACCCGGTCCGCGCCGTCGAGCCTCCGCGGGAGCCGCTCGGCGAGCGCCTGGCACGCGGCGGCGGCGGGCCCCTCGGGGACGGGCGGCTCGACCCGGACGGCGCCGCCGCATCCCGCCAGGATCAGCAGGGCGCAGGCGCACCCCGCCAGGCGGGTGAACCGCAGTGGCATGTCACGTTCCCGACGGTCAGATACGGACTCAGATGTGGACGATGGGACACGTCAGTGTACGCGTGATCCCCTCCACACCCTGAATCTGCGCCACCACGAGCTTTCCCAGCTCATCGACGTTGCGGGCCTCCGCCCGCACTATCACGTCGTAGGGCCCGGTGACGTCCTCGGCCTGGGTGACACCAGAGATGCCGGAGATCTCCAAAGCCACGTTCGCGGCCTTGCCGACCTCGGTCTGAATAAGGATGTAGGCCTGCACCACAACGACCTCCGGGGCGATTGGATCAGTGCCGAAGGGCCACCGTACCCTGTGATGAACGGGAGGTGTGTCATCACAGTCGGAGATCTCGGCGAATTCGGGGTTGTTGCACGTATTGCCGGACGCTTGCCACAGGGAGGGACCGTATTGCTCGGTCCCGGGGACGACGCCGCGGTGGTGAGCGCTCCCGATGGGCGGGTCGTCGTGACGACTGACCTGTTACTTGAGGGTAGGCACTTCCGCCGTGATTGGTCCAGCGGCTACGACATCGGGCGCAAGGCCGCGGCGCAGAATCTCTCGGACGTCGTGGCGATGGGAGCCGACCCCACCGGCCTCGTGGTCGGCCTCGGGCTGCCCGCCGACGCCACCACCGGCTGGCTGGACGACCTCACGGACGGCTTCCGCGACGAGTGCGACCTCGTCGGCGCCAGCGTGGTGGGCGGCGACATCACCCGCTGCGATCTCGTCGTGATCGCCGTCACCGCCCTCGGCGACCTGGGCGGCCGGGCGCCGGTCACCAGATCGGGGGCCCGGCCTGGTGACGTGGTCGCGATCGCGGGCCGCCTCGGGTACGCCGCCGCGGGCCTCGCGCTGCTCCGTGCGGGTCTGGCCGGGCCGGTGGAGCTGATCGACGCCCACCGCCGCCCGTGCCCTCCCTACCCGCGCGGCCCCGAGGCCGCCGCGCTGGGTGCCACCGCCATGCTCGACGTGAGCGACGGCCTGCTCCAGGATCTCGGCCACGTGGCGGCCGCGGCCGGAACCGCGCTCGTGCTCGACCCGGAGGCGTTCGACGTCCCGCCGGTGATGCGGGAGGCCGCCCGGCTGCTCGGTACGGACCCGCTGGAGTGGGTGCTCTCCGGCGGCGACGACCACGCCCTCGCCGCGACCTTCCCGGACCGGGTACGGCTCCCGGAGGGCTGGAACGTGGTGGGTCATGTCATCGAGGGTGAAGGAGTGCAGGTCAAAGGCCTGCTGCTGGACCGTGGAGGCTGGGACCACTTCCGGGAGTGACCTTTACCACTCGTTGTTACATCTGCGAAAATTGCGACAAACGGTTATTGAACTGGTATGAAGTTGGGCGGTCGAGATTCCCTCCGAGAAAGGGGCGATATGGGCCGCCATGGTGGAAACGGGGAAGCGGCTTCCCCAGATCGGGGGAAACGCCGGCCGGAGCCCGCTCCGGCACCCGGTCACGGGGACGAGCCGATCGGGCGCCGGCTCCGTCCCGAGGAGTCGATGATCACCGAGCCCCAGACGGGTTTCCTGGGTTCGGGATGGACGTCGGAGTCCGAGCCGTCCGTCACGTGGCCCGAGGACGAGGAGAGGTCCGGCGGACGGATCAAGACGACCTTGCTGATCGTCGCCGCGGTGGCGGTGGTGCTCGGCGGGACCGTGTTCGGGATCCGGGCGCTGACCGGCTCCGAGGGTTCCGCCGCCGACTGCCCGCCCGCCGGTTGCGTCACGGCGGCGTCGAACCAGCCGGAACCGCGGCCCGACCCCGTCGGTGGGACCGAGCTCACCGAGGAACCCGTACCGGCCGACGAGCCCGAGGAGACGGGTGACGAGACGGCGGAGGCCACGCCCACCCCGACTCCCACCTCCACCCGCACGGGAGGCGGGGTCACCTCCACCCCCAAGCCCACCGCGACGAGAAAGGCCACCCACGCGCCCCGGGCCTCCGACGAGCCGTCGCCCACCGACGAGCCGGAGCCCACGCCCACCTCCGAGCCCCTCATCGTCGGTAACCACCGAACACCCGCCCCCGAGCAGTCCCCGAGCACCACGGCGCCCGTCCCGGTGCCCACCGACACCTTCGAGGCGCCCGTGCCCGCCGCAGGGGGCGCCATGATCATGGTAGGCGCCGCCCTCGTGCGGAGCAGGGCACAGTCGTACACGGTCAAGCTCGTGGTCGCCGCGGACGAGAGCGTCGAGAACCTGAAGGTGAGCGTGCCGGTCAATGGGACGGTCTCCTCGGTGAGCGGAGCCGACTGGGAGCAACTCGACGGCAGCCTGGTGATCGACTCGCCGGAGGGCCTGCAGGCAGGCGAGGAGCTCGTCGTCGTCTTCACCGCGAGCGGTGACACGGAGATTCCGGAGACCTGTCAGAGCGACAGGGGAGAGTGCGCCGTCGTCTGACCCGGCGTCCCGGACCGAGCCGGTGCCGTCGCCCGATCCGGCCGGTGGTTCCGGCCAGTGGTTCCGGTCTGTGACCCGGTCTGTGGTCCAGCCGCCGGCCCGGCCCCGATCGCCCGATCCGGCCGGTGACTCCGACCCGTGATTCCGGCCTGTGATCCGGTCGCTGGTCCGGTCGGGCCTCGCGCCCGAGCCGGTGCCGTCGCGGCTCTGCGCGGCCGAGGAGTGGCGGGGAGTGGACAGGGGGCGCTCAGCCCGGTCGGCGCGGGGCTGGTTGGATGGGGGCATGACCGTTTTGGCTCCCCCTCGCGTGCTGACCGTCGCCGGCTCCGACTCCGGAGGCGGTGCGGGCATCCAGGCCGACCTGAAGACCATGCTGGCCCTCGGCGTCCACGGCATGAGCGTGATCGCCGCGGTGACCGCCCAGAACTCGGTGGGCGTGCAGGGCTACTGGGAGCTTCCCCCGGAGGCGGTCCGTGCCCAGCTCGACTCGGTGCTCGGTGACATCGGTGCCCAGGCGGTCAAGACCGGCATGCTCGCCTCGCCCGTACTGGTGGAGACGGTAGCCGAGGTGCTGGCAGGGCTGGATGTGCCCGTCGTGGTCGATCCGGTGGGAGTCTCCAAGCACGGTGACACGCTCCTCGCCCCCGAGGCGGTGGAGACGGTCAAGGCGAGCCTGCTGCGCACGGCCACGGTGGTCACCCCCAACCTGTGGGAGGTTCTCCAGCTCACCGGAGTGAAGGTCACCGACGAAGCCGACCTGCGCCGGGCCGCCGACGCGGTCCTGGCGCTCGGGCCCGAGTGGGCGCTCATCAAGGGCGGCCACCTTCCCGGGGCTCCTGTCGATCTGCTGACCGACGGCACGCGGGAGTTCCGCTTCACCGCGGAGCGCCACGACAACCGGCACACCCACGGCACGGGCTGCACCCTGGCCTCCGCGATAGCCTCCCACCTGGCCCTCGGCGAGGACGTCCCCGCCGCCGTGGAGAAGGCGAAGGCGTACGTCACCGGCGCGATCGAGCACGGCTTCCCGCTGGGGGCCGGCATCGGCCCGGTGGACCACGCCTGGCGCCTGCGCTCCCGCTGAACACGGAGGACCCGCTCCGAGCCGTCCTTGGCGGAGCCCGCCAAGGACGGCTCGGAGCCCGTTGGGAACGGCGAAGCCCGCCGCCCCGTCGAGGGGACGGCGGGCTTCGCGGAAGTCCGACTAGCGGGTGACCTTGCCGGCCTTGATGCAGGAGGTGCAAACGTTCAGCCGCTTCGGCGTGCCGTTCACCACTGCGCGCACGGGCTGGATGTTCGGGTTCCAGCGGCGGCGGGTGCGGCGGTGCGAGTGGGAGACGTTGTTGCCGAAGGTCGGCTTCTTAGCGCAAACGTCGCAGACGGAAGCCACGGTTCGCTCCTTAGATCAGTCGAGAGGCTCGATCCGCCGCACTGGCGGGCGGTCATCGGGCATGCCGGGACGACCGGCTGGCCACACGAGGATACCCGATGTTCGGCCCTACAGGCGAACGTGAGCCGCCGTGAACGGTCGAACGGGGATAATCTCCGGAGGCAACCGTAGCGCATCCCGGGACGCGCCATGGCGGGTCGCGTCCGGCGGGCGACGATCAGCCGGTGAGATCGGGGTCGGCCGGGCGGTGCGGACGGGGAGCCACCGGTGACGGCATGCCGGTCGCGGCGCCGGGACCTGCCCGGGAGATCGATGAGGGCGCCCGGCGGGCGCGAGCAGGAGCAGGAGGGCAGGAATGCTGCAGGTTCTCGACCCGCCCTCGGTGCGGAGATGGTCGCGGCTGGCCGCGGAGACGCTGGGGAAGGCGCGCGAGGAGATCGACGCGCTCAACGTCTTCCCGGTGCCCGACGGCGACACCGGCACCAACCTGCACCTGACCATGCTCTCCGCGGCCGAGGCGCTCGACGGGCTGCCCGCGGACGCGGGGACGGCGGCCACCTGGCAGGCGCTCGCGCAGGGAGCGCTGCTCGGCGCGCGGGGCAACTCCGGGGTGATCGTCAGCCAGGCGCTGCGCGGCCTCGCCGAGGTGTTCAGGGAGGCCGAGGGGCACGGCACGGACCTCTGCCGTGGCCTGGTCAGAGCCGCCGAGCTGGCCCGTGCCGCGGTGGCCAGGCCGGTCGAGGGCACGATCCTGAGCGTCCTGACCGCGGTGGCCGCGGCGGTCCGCGACGGCCGGGGAGATCTCGTCTCGATCGCGAGAAGGGCGGCCGAGGAGGCGCGCTCCGCGCTCCGCCGTACCCCCGGGCAGCTCGGCGTGCTGGCCCGCAACGGGGTGGTCGACGCGGGCGGCGCGGGGTGGACGATCATTCTGGAGAGCCTCGCCGCGATCGTCACCGACTCCTACACCGAGCGGGTGGACATCCCCGCCCCGGCCCACCGGATCGGCGCGGAGGTCGCGGAGGAGAGCGCGGACGGGCCCGGCTACGAGGTCATGTATCTCCTGGAGGCCGGGGCGGCACAGGTCGCGGCGCTCCGTGCGGAACTCGACGCGCTCGGCGAGTCGCTGGTGATCGTGGGTGGGGACGACCTGTGGAACGTGCACGTCCACGTGGACGACGCGGGCGCGGCGATCGAGGCGGCGGTCCGGCTGGGGCGGCCCCACCGGATCAGGGTGACGTATCTGGTCGGCTCGGGCAGGACCCACCCGGCCGCGCGGGGCAGGGGAGTGGTGGCCGTGGCGGCGGGACCCGCGCTGGCCGCGCTGTTCGAGGAGTCGGGGGCCGTGGTCGTCCGCCGCGAGCCGGGCTCCAGCCCGCCGCTGGCGGCGGTGCTCGCCGCCATTCGCGAGGCCGGCTCGGAGGTCGTGGTCCTGCCCAACGACAGCGGGACGCGTGAGGTCGCCGCCGCCGCCGCGGAGATGGCCAGGGAGGAGGGCCTGGTGGTCGGGGTACTCCCGACCAGGGCCTCGGTGCAGGGCCTGTCGGCGCTGGCCGTGCACGATCCGCTGCGCCGCTTCGACGACGACGTGGTGGCCATGACCGAGGCCGCCGCGCACACCCGCCACGGGCACGTCTGGGTGGCCGACCGCGAGGTCATGACGAGCGCGGGCCTGGCCGGGCCCGGTGACGTCCTGGGAGTGGTCGACGGGGACGCCGCGCTGATCGGCAGGGATCTCGAGGCCACCGCCCTGGAGGTCGTGGGCCGCATGGTGTCCTCCAGCAGCGAGTTGGTGACCGTTCTGGAGGGCGTCAACGCCCCCGAGGGGCTCGCGCGCGCGGTGCTGGACCATCTGGCCGAGACCAGGCCGGACATCGAGGTGGTTCTGTACGAGGGCGGCCAGGGCGGCTACCCGCTGCTCATCGGCGTCGAATGAGGGCGTCGCGAGGCCCGGCGTCAGGCACGCCTGCCGGTGACGTTCGCGGCCGACGCGGGTGAACCGTTCCGTGGGCCGGGAGAATTCTGTCTCCCGCACACGGTAGAAAGCTGGGGTGACGAGCTTCGACGAGCCGCTGGCGAAGGCACTGGACCCCAAAACCGCCAGGTTGCTGGAGAGCGTTCTCGACCTGCGCACCGTCGGCGACCTGCTGCGGCACTACCCGCGACGCTACGCCGAGCGGGGTGAGCTGACCGACCTCGACGATCTGCGGGTCGACGAGCACGTCACGGTGGTGGGCGAGGTCACCAGGGCGATGCGCAGGCCGATGCGGAACAAGGGCGGCACCTGGCTGGAGGTCGAGGTCGTCGACGCCCGCCGCAGCAAGATCTACCTGTCGTTCTTCGGGAAGACGTCCCACATCGCGGAGACGCGGCTGCGGCCGGGCAGGCGCGGCATGTTCGCCGGAAAGGTCGGCGCCTTCGGCCAGGGCGAGAAGCGCAAGTGGCAGCTCTCCCACCCCGAGTTCGAGATGATCGAGGAGAACGAGACGGGGGCCGAGGAGTTCGCCGCCGCGCTCGTACCGATCTATCCGGCGGGCAAGGACGTGACGCCCTGGGCCATCCGCAGGGCGCTGGGCGTCGTCCTCGACACGATGGGCGAGCTCGACGACCCGCTTCCCGAGGAGTTGCGCGCCCGGCACCGGCTCCCCGGTCTGTCGGACGCGCTGCTGACCGTTCACCGGCCGCGCGACCACGCCGACGTGGCCAGGGCGCGCAAGCGGCTCAGGTTCGACGAGGCGTTCCTGCTCCAGGCGGTGCTGCTGCAGCGCCGGATGGCCGCGGCCTCCTGGCCGGCCACCCCCAGGCCCGCGATCCCCGACGGGCTGCTCGCCGACTTCGACAAGCGGCTGCCGTTCGAACTGACCGAGGGGCAGCGCGAGGTGGGCGAGGAGGTCGCGGCCGATCTGGCCATGGCCCACCCCATGCACCGGCTGCTCCAGGGCGAGGTCGGGGCGGGCAAGACCGTCGTCGCGCTGCGGGCGATGCTCCAGGTGGTCGACGCCGGGGGGCAGGCCGTGCTGCTGGCGCCCACCGAGGTGCTCGCCCAGCAGCACCACCGGTCGATCTCGGCCATGCTCGGCGACCTGGCCACCGGCGGCATGTTCGGCGGCACCGCGGTCGCCCTGCTGACCGGCTCGCTGGGCGCCGCGGCCCGCCGCTCGGCCATGCTCGACGCGGCCTCGGGCGCGGCGGGCATCGTCGTCGGCACCCACGCGGTCCTGCAGGAGCGGGTCCAGTTCGCCGATCTCGGCCTGGTCGTGGTCGACGAGCAGCACAGGTTCGGCGTCGAGCAGCGCGACGCGCTCCGCGAGAAGGCCGGAGGCGGCCGCCCGCACGTGCTCGTCATGACCGCCACCCCCATCCCCCGCACGGTCGCCATGACGGTCTTCGGCGATCTCACCGTCTCCACGCTCTCCCAGCTGCCCTCCGGGCGTGCCCCGATCACCACGCACGTGGTTCCCGCCGCGGAGAAGCCGCACTTCCTCGACCGCGCCTGGACCCGGCTGCGCGAGGAGATCGGGCTGGGCCGCCAGGCCTACATCGTGTGCCCGCGCATCGGCGACCTGGAGGGCGACGAGGGCGACATGTCGAAGGCCGACGACGAGCGCAGGCCGCCGCTGGCGGTGCTCGACGTGGCCGAGACGCTCTCGCGGGGGCCGCTGCTGGGGCTCCGCACGGAGGTGCTCCACGGCAAGCTCCCTCCCGAGGAGAAGGACGCGGTGATGAAGGCGTTCACCAGGGGAGAGATCGACGTGCTGGTGGCGACCACGGTCATCGAGGTCGGCGTCGACGTCCCCAACTCCTCGGTCATGGTCATCATGGACGCGGACAGGTTCGGCGTCTCGCAGCTCCACCAGCTCCGCGGCAGGGTCGGCCGCGGCGGGCTGCCCGGTCTCTGCCTGCTGGTGACCGACTCCCCCGGTGGCACGCCCGCCAGGGCGCGGCTCGACGCCGTGGCGGCCACCCTGGACGGCTTTGAGCTGTCCCGTGTCGACCTGGAACAGCGCAGGGAGGGTGATGTGCTCGGGGTGGCCCAGTCGGGGCGCAGGTCGTCGCTGAAGATGCTCAGGCTCCTCCGCGACGAGGAGGTCATCCACGCCGCGCGCCTGGACGCCGAGGCGATGCTGGAGGCCGACCCCGAGTTGGCGGGGCACCCCGTGCTCCGCGCGGAGATCGACAGGCTCCTGGCGGACGAGCGCGCCGAGTACCTGGAGAAGACCTGACGACCGGCGGAGGCGATGCCCGGCGGGGCGGTGGACGCCGCGGGGTTTCGCGGCTGTAGCCGGCGGTCGCGCTGTGCCCAACTGCGGGGACGGCCTCCCCCCGAATGCCGTCCCCGCCTGGGCCCACTCCCGGGTCAGGTGCCGAGAGCACCGGCGTGCGGAAGGGCTCACGATCACGCCGGTCGGCCTCCCCCTGGGTCACTTGGAGGCCGCAGGAATCATCATGCAAGGGACCGGCACCTGACGGAACGACCCTTACGCTTTCGTCGCCACTCCTTGCCCACTCTTGACCTAGATCACCTACCAGGACCCTTTTGACCTGCGGTTATGTGATGCGTCGCGACACGCCGTGCTGCGCCCGGCGCACCTGGGGGCCTCCGGGGACCGGCATCGGAACCGGTGCCGGGGACGGGTGCGGGCGGTGGCCGACGGCACCGGGCGGCGGCACTGAGAGGATGGCCGGGTGAGCCGAGTCATCGCGGGAAGCGCAGGGGGACGGCGGCTGGCAGTGCCGCCGGGGCGGGGGACCCGCCCCACGAGCGACAGGGCCAGGGAGGGGATCTTCTCCACGGTGGGGTCGCTGATCGGCCCGCTGGAGGGGTGCCGGGTGCTCGACCTCTACGCGGGCTCGGGCGCGCTCGGGCTTGAGGCGCTCTCCCGGGGGGCCGCCCGGGTGCTTCTCGTGGAGTCGGACGCCAGGGCGATCCGGACGATCAGGCAGAACGTCACCTCGCTGGGGCTGCCCGGGGCCGAGGTCGCCGCCGACAGGGTTGAGCGGCTGCTGGCCAGGGGTATCGGGGACACCGGGGAGCCGTACGACCTCGTCCTCGCCGACCCGCCGTACGCGCTGGGCGACGAGGAGGTGGGGACGGTGCTCGAACTGCTGCGCGACCGAGGCTGGCTGGCCGAGGACGCGCTCGTCGCGGTGGAACGGGAGAGCCGGGGAAGGGACCTTCGCTGGCCTGAGGGGTACGAAGAGGAGAGGGTCCGTCGTTACGGCGAAGCGTCCGTTTGGTACGGTCGCGCCGCCGGGAATCCTTAAGAGCAGGGAGTCCACCTTGCGTCGCGTTGTCTGTCCGGGATCCTTCGATCCCGTCACGAACGGTCATCTGGACATCATCGGCCGGGCTTCCCGGCAGTACGACGAGGTCGTCGTAGCCGTACTGATCAACATCGAGAAGAAGAGCCTCTTCACGGTGGAGGAGCGTATCCAGACTCTCCAGACGGTCACCAAGGAGTACGGGAACGTCCGCGTGGACAAGTTCCACGGCCTCCTGGTCGACTACTGCAGGCAGCAGGAGATCCCCGCCATCGTGAAGGGCCTGCGCGCGATCAGCGACTTCGACTACGAGCTCCAGATGGCGCAGCTCAACTACCGGATGTCAGGGGTGGAGACCCTGTTCATGGCCACCGGGCCCGAGGTGTCCTTCCTGTCCTCCAGCCGCATCAAGGAGATCGTCAAGTATGGTGGGAGTGTGGCCGGGCTGGTTCCCGATCTTGTCCAGGAACTCCTGGTAGAACGGCTCAGGGGCTAGGCCCTGCTATTCTCTTGTTTCGGCCTTGCACGATGGCGATGATGCGCCATGCCTAACGAGAGCGAAATGACTCATCCCAACCTTGACCCCCGAGCCCCATGGGTGATCTCTACCCATGACCTGGGGCGACGACCAGGGTCGATGCGGCGGATGGACCTCGTTCTCCCGGCACCGGCGGACATCGGCGTCGACATGATCGGCGTTCCCAAGGACGCCGAAGTCGAGCTGGACATCCGGCTTGAGGCGGTCATGGAGGGTGTGCTCGTCACGGGCACTGCGCAAGCCCCGCTGCGGGGGGAGTGCGCACGCTGCCTGGAGCCGGTCATCTCGCAAGCCGAGGTGGGCTTCCAGGAGCTGTTCTTCTACTCGGCAGAGGATGCTGCCGAGGGTGACTCGCTTCTCGACGGTGAACTTCTCGACCTCGAACCCGCGTTTCGCGACGCGGTGGTGCTCACACTGCCGTTGAGCCCGGTCTGCAGTGAGGACTGCGCCGGACTCTGCGTGGAGTGCGGGGTCAGGCTGGCAGACGCCGAGCCTGATCACGGCCACGAGGTGATCGACGCCCGCTGGGCGAAGCTGCAGGGTCTGATTCCGGAACATAACAACGATCAGGAGAGCTGACGTGGCTGTCCCCAAGCGCAAGATGTCGCGGAGCAACACTCGCTCCCGCAGGTCGCAGTGGAAGGCCGCCGCGGTTTCGCTCGTGAGCTGCCCCCAGTGCCGCTCGCCGAAGCGTCCGCACGTGGCGTGCCCGACCTGCGGCACCTACAACCGCCGTCAGGTGATCGAGCCCTCCGCCTGATCGCAGTCTGACAGACGGATGCCGGCCGGGCTCCCGGCCCGGTCGGCGTCACCGTCCGCCCACCCTGCGATGGCGGTCCGCCCGCGGTTGTGGTGGACGCCGGGGTTCGCGGTAGAACGCGTGCCCTCCCGGCGCCCACCACATCTTCGGGCATCTCTCGTTTCTTTGCCATCGCGCATTCGATGAGAGAGCGTGCGAGGAGAAGCCGTGGGTACGAGTGTCAAACCGGTCGCCGTCGAGTTCGTCAGGGACGAGCTTGAGCGCCTTCTGTCGGTGCGTCTGGACGTCGCCATCCTGGAGCGTGCGCTGACGCACCGCTCCTACGCGTACGAGAACGGCGGCCTGCCGACCAACGAGCGCCTGGAGTTCCTGGGCGACTCGGTGCTGGGCCTGGTCGTCACCGACACCCTCTACCGCAACCACCCCGACCTGCCCGAGGGGCAGCTGGCCAAGCTCAGGGCCGCGGTGGTGAACATGCGCGCCCTCGCCGACGTGGCCCGCTCGCTGGGCCTGGGCCGCTTCCTGCGGCTCGGCCGGGGTGAGGAGGGCACCGGGGGGCGCGACAAGTCCTCGATCCTCGCGGACACCCTTGAGGCGCTCATCGGCGCGATCTACGTGAACAGGGGTCTGGACGAGGCGTTCCGCGTCGTCCACCTGCTCTTCGACCCCCTCATCACCCGCTCCGCCTCGCTCGGCGCCGGGCTCGACTGGAAGACCTCCCTGCAGGAGCTCACCGCGTCCGAGTCGCTCGGCGTGCCCGAATACCATGTCGAGGAGAGCGGCCCCGACCACGCCAAGTCCTTCACCGCGGTCGTTCGCGTCGGCGGAGAGGGGTACGGTTCGGGATCCGGCCGCTCGAAGAAGGAAGCCGAGCAGCAGGCCGCAGAGGCGGCCTGGAACAGGATCCGCCAGGACCGCGACAGACGCGAAGCCGGCTGACCCGTCGACCAAGGAGGGGTGCATGCCCGAACTGCCCGAGGTCGAGGTGGTACGCCGTGGCCTGGAGCGGTGGGTTTCCGGCAGGGTCGTCGCCCACGCCGAGGTGCTCCACCCGAGGGCGATCAGACGGCACCTTCCCGGAGCGGAGGAGTTCTCCACCCGGTTGAAGGGCCGCACCGTCGGTGCGGCGGAGCGCAGGGGTAAGTACCTCTGGCTGCCGCTGGACGGCCCCGACGCCATCCTGGCGCACCTCGGGATGAGTGGCCAGCTGCTGGTCGTGGAGCCGGACACGGCGCCGGAGAAGCACCTGCGCGTCCGGATCGGCTTCACCGACGGTGGCCCGGAGCTGCGCTTCGTCGACCAGCGGACCTTCGGCCATGTGCTGGTGACCGCCATGATCCGGGCTGGCGGCCGGACGGTGCCCGAACCGATCGCGCACATCGCGGCCGACCCGTTCGAGGGGCATTTCGACGACGAGGCCTTCGCCCGCCGGCTGCGTGCCCGGCAGACCGAGGTCAAGCGCGCGCTGCTGGACCAGTCGCTGATCAGCGGTGTCGGCAACATCTACGCCGACGAGGCGCTCTGGCGGGCCAGGCTGCACGGCGCCCGGCCCACCGGAGCGCTGACCAAGCCGAAGATCGCCGAGTTGCTGGGTGCCGCCAGGGAGGTGATGTCCGCCGCGCTGGCCGAGGGCGGCACATCTTTCGACAGTCTTTATGTGAATGTCAATGGCGAGAGCGGGTACTTCGACCGTTCCCTCGCGGTCTACGGCAGGCGCGACGAGCCCTGCCCGCGGTGCGGTGCCCCGATCGTTCGCGAGTCGTTCATGAACCGTTCCTCCTACAGCTGCCCTCGCTGCCAGCCCAGGCCGAGGAGGGCCGCGGCATGACGGACGTGCGACTGACCGCCTGGGTCAGAGGTCATGTGCAGGGGGTGGGTTTTCGCTGGTGGACGCGGTCCAGGGCGCTGGAGCTCGGCCTGGTCGGCTGGGCGCGCAACACGGCCGACGGCCGGGTCGAGGTGGTCGCGCAGGGGTCCGAGAAGTCGTGCGCGATGCTGCTTGAGCTGCTCAGGGGCGGTGAGACGCCCGGCAGGGTGGACGGGGTCGTCGAACGTTGGAGCGAGGCCAAAGGCGGTCTTGAGGGTTTTGTCGAGCGCTGACCACTTTCCTAAACCGCCCAAAATACGGTATAGTTGACTGTCGAGAGTGCCTACTGGTGCATCCATTCGGAGCGTTCAGCTTGACCGCCTCCCTCACCGGTGCGACTCTTGACAAAGAACCACGCGCACCCCTCCCGCGGCAAAGAAGTGCGCGAACCAGTCTGGTCACTCAGCGTGGAGGACCCTTTACTATGGCGAAGGCTCTACTAGGCCACGTCGGCGGTCCCGACCCTCGTATGGTCTCGGAAATGCGTCGTCTCCAGCAGCGCATCCGTGATCTCGAGGGAGAGCTCACCCGGCTCCAGGCCCAGAACGACGAACTCGCGGCAAGTGCCCGCGACGAGGAGTTCAACCGTCTGCAGGATCGCGAGCCGGCTCTCACCTAACGGGGTCGGGGCGGAAACACACTGTCCGGGGACGCCTCACCGGGGCGTCCCTTGTCATATATGTTATTTACGTCATATATGTCCTATTTGTCATATATGTCGTGCGAGGAAGGCCAGCTGCTCGGGTAACACCCTGCGGCGATAGGCCGTGTCCTGGCATCCTTCGCTGATCCCTCCCTCGGCGGTGGCACCCAGTGCCTTCAGGGCCTTCAGCATGGTCTGGGTCTGCCGTGCCCACGCGTCGCGCTCCCCACACCCCAGCCAGACCGGGATGTTCACGAGTTCGCGCAGCGGCGCCTGCGCCGCGCTCACCGCCGGCGACGCCGCGACGACCGCCCCCACCTGTGCGGGGCCCAGCTCCGCGGCCAGCCTCAGCGCCCCCGCGCCGCCCGCCGACCAGCCCATCAGCCCGATCTTCGTGGTGTCCATCCCGTTCATGCTCAGGTAGGGCAGCAGGGTGCCCGGGATGTCGGCGGAGGGCCAGTCGTCGATGGAGGCCAGCGCGAAGCGCCCGCCCCCGGCGGCCAGGTAGCGGTCGATCGCGTAGACGTCGAACGGCGTGCGCGCGTCACCCGCGGCCCCGTGAAGCATGATCACCACAGGCAGCCCGTCCGTCGCCCCCGGAGGCATCCCGACGATGACCCGGCGCCGGTCGACCTGGCTGCGCTGGAGCGTTCCAGGAGACGTCACCGGGGGTGCGGGGACCGCGCCGCAGACGATCTGGGCGTACGCCCCCCTGATACCGTCCGGGCCGGCCGCCAGCGCGGCGCCGCCGAGGCCCAGCGCGGCCAGCCCGCCGCCCACCAGGAAGGCGCGCCGCCCGAGATGACCCCTGCCGCTCGATGGGCGTGACGGAGTTCCGTCAGCACCGCGTTCCGCGTTCATGCAGGGCACCATAGGCGGTGTGCGGGCGGGTGCGGGTGAAGAACGGTAGTCTTCCCGCGTTGGCGAAGCCGTGGGGTGACAGGGAAGACGCGTTCATCGGCGCCCGGGGCACGGCGCGTGATACGCGGGCCGGCGCGGCCACACCGTGAATGGGGGGCTCTCTTTGTATCTCAAGACCCTTACCCTGCGCGGTTTCAAGTCCTTCGCCTCGGCCACCACGCTCCGCTTCGAGCCGGGCATCACCGCGGTCGTCGGCCCCAACGGATCCGGCAAGTCCAACGTGGTCGACGCCCTGGCCTGGGTCATGGGGGAGCACAGCGCCAAGTCGTTGCGCGGCGGCAAGATGGAGGACGTCATCTTCGCCGGCACCTCCTCGCGGGCACCGCTGGGCCGCGCCGAGGTCACGCTGACCATCGACAACACCGACGGCATGCTCCCGATCGACTACACCGAGGTGACGATCAGCCGCCTGATGTTCAGGGCCGGCCAGAGCGAGTACGCCATCAACGGCGACACCTGCCGCCTGCTCGACATCCAGGAGCTGCTGTCCGACTCCGGCATCGGCCGCGAGATGCACGTCATCGTCGGCCAGGGCCAGCTCGACCAGGTGCTGCACGCGGGACCCGAGGAGCGCCGGGCGTTCATCGAGGAGGCCGCGGGCGTCCTGAAGCACCGCAAGCGCAAGGAGAAGGCGCTGCGGAAGCTCGACGCGATGCAGGCCAACATGACCCGGGTACAGGATCTCACCACCGAGTTGCGCCGCCAGCTCAAACCGCTGGGCCGCCAGGCCGAGATCGCCCGCAAGGCCGCCGTCATCCAGGCGGACCTCCGCGACGCCAGGCTCCGGCTGCTCGCCGACGACGTGCTCACCCTGCGGACCACCCTGGAACGGGAGATGGCCGACGAGGCGGCGGTCCTCGCCCGCCGCACCGCTGTGGAGACCGAGCTGGAGCAGGGCCAGGCCGCCGAGGCCGAGCTGGAGGCCGCCGAGGCCGAGGCCCAGCCGCGGCTGACCGCCGCGCAGGAGACGTTCTTCCGGCTCTCCTCCCTCCGCGAACGCCTCAGGGGCCTGGCGGGACTCGCCGCCGAGCGGCACCGGCACGCCACCGACACCGCGGTGGAGCGGCGGGGGCGCGACCCGGAGGACTTCGAACGTGAGGCCGAAGAGGTCCGCGAGCAGGAGCGGGTCCTGGTCGAGCTGCTCGAGGGGGAGCGGGAGTCACTCGCGGAAACCGTGGCCAGGCGCACCGAGACCGAGGCCGCACTCGCCGCGGAGGAGCGGCGGCTGGCCGCGGAGGCCAGGGCCGCCGCCGACCGGCGTGAGGGCCTGGCCAGGCTCAGGGGGCAGGTCGGGGCGGCGCGCAGCCGGGCGGGGGCCGCCGAGGAGGAGATCGGCCGGTTGCGGCGCTCGCTGGAGGAGGCCGAACAGCGCGCCGAGGAGGCCCGCGCCGAGCACGACAGCCAGGAGCTGGCCGAACCGGCCGTCGATCCGGCCCTCGCCGAGGAGCTGGAGATCGCCCTGGAGACGGTCGAGCAGGCCGGGGAGTCCGTCGAGTCGGCCAGGGCCGGGGTCGAGGAGGCCAAGGCGGCCGTCGCGGGCCCGAACGCCGCGCTCGGCGCCGCCCGGGCCGCCCTCGCCGCGGCACGCAAGGCCGACCAGCAGGCGCAGCGCCAGGTGGCCGCGCTGGAGGCCAGGTTCGAGGCGCTGGAGATGGGCCTGGCCGGTGGTGCCGACGGTGGCGCCGCGCTGCTCGCCGCCGACCTGGCCGGGGTGCTCGGGCCGGTGGCGACCATGCTGTCGGTGCGGCCCGGTGCCGAGGTGGCCGTCGCCGCCGTGCTCGGGGCCGCCGCCGAGGCCGTCGCCGTCGAGTCGCTGCAGAGCGCGGCCGACGCCATCGAGTTCCTCCGGGGCCGCGACGGCGGCCAGGCCGGCCTCGTCATCGCCGCCGGTGAAGCGGCGGTCCCGCCGGGCCAGGTGCCGCAGGCGGGTGCGGAGTGGGCGATCGACCTGGTCACGGTCTCCACCGAGCTGCGGGCCGCCGCCACCCACCTGCTGGCGGGCGTGCTGGTCGTGGACGATCTCGCGACCGCGAGGAAGACGGTCGAGCAGTATCCCGGGCTGCGGGCCGTCACCCGCTCCGGCGACCTCCTGGGTGCCCACGCCGCCGCCGGCGGCGGTTCGGCGGGCGCCACCTCCGCCATTCAGATGCGGGCCGCGCTCGACGAGGCGACCGCCGACCTGGCCGAGGCCAGGGTCGCCGCCGAGCTTGCGGCGACGGAGCTGGAGGAGACCGCGGAGGCCGAGGGAGAGGCACAGCTCGCGGTCGAGACCGCCCAGGCGCGGGTCGCCGAGGCACAGACGGGAGTGCAGAACAGGCAGGCCGGGGTCAATGCGGCGCAGGCCGCCCTGGACCGGGTCAGGGCGAGGCAGCGCGACGCGGACCAGAAGATCGCCGCGGTGGCCAGGCGGCTCGCCCAGCTGGACGCCGCCGCCAGGGCGGCCCGTGACGAGTGCGAGCGCTTGGCCGCGGGCGTACGGGCCGCCGAGGAGGCGCGGGACCGCGACGCGGCCGGTCTCGCCGAGCTGGAGGAGCGGCTCGCCGCGGCCGTGGAGGCCGAGGAGCGACAGAGCGAGCCCAGCACCGACCTGCGTGACGAGCTCGCCGAGATCTGCGCGACGGCCAGGCAGGACGAGATGGAGGCCCGCCTCACGGTACGGACGGCGGAGGAGCGGGTCAGGGGCATCGACGGCAGGGCGGAGGAGCTGACGCGCGCCGCGGAGCGTGAGCGCGAGGAGAGGTCCAGGGCGGCCGAGCGCAGGGAACGGCGGCGCGAGCAGGCTCGGACGGCCCAGGCGGTCGTCAGGGGCACGGAGCTGGCGCTGCGCACGCTGGAGACCTCCCTGGCCGCCGCCGCGGGAGAGCGCGACGAGGCCGAGCGGGCCCGCGGGCAGATCGACGCCTCGCTCAAGGCGGTCAGGATCCGGGTCCGTGAGCTCACCGGTGAGCTGGACAAGCTGGTCAACCGGGCACACGGCAGCGAGGTGGCCCGCACCGAGCAGCGGCTCCGCCTGGAGCAGCTCCAGGAGCGGGCGGTGGAGGAGTACGGCGTCGAGGCGGACACCCTCATCGCCGAGTACGGCCCCGGCGAGCCGGTTCCGACGGCGGACGGCGAGCCCGTCCCCTACGACCGTGAGGAGCAGCTCAAACGGGCCAGGGTGGCCGACCGGCAGATGGCCCAGCTCGGCAAGGTCAACCCGCTCGCGCTCGAGGAGTTCGCGGCCCTTGAGGAACGGCACTCGTTTCTCACCTCGCAGCTGGAAGACCTCAAGAAGACCCGCCGCGACCTGCTGCTCGTGGTCAAGGAGGTCGACGAGCGGGTCGAGCAGGTCTTCGGCGCCGCCTTCGCGGACGTGGCCCGCGAGTTCGAGACGATCTTCACGCGAGTGTTCCCCGGCGGTGAGGGCAGGCTGCTGCTCACCGACCCGGAGGACATGCTGACCACCGGTGTCGAGGTCGAGGCCCGGCCGCCGGGCAAGAAGGTCAAGCGGCTGTCGCTGCTGTCCGGTGGCGAGCGGTCGCTGACCGCGGTGGCGTTCCTCGTGTCCATCTTCAAGGCGCGGCCCTCGCCGTTCTACGTGATGGACGAGGTCGAGGCCGCGCTGGACGACACCAACACCCAGCGCCTGCTCACCCTCTTCGAGGAGCTCAGGCAGACCTCGCAGATCATCATCATCACCCACCAGAAGCGCACCATGGAGATCGCCGACGCGCTGTACGGCGTGTCGATGCGTGGGGACGGCGTCACCCAGGTCATCAGCCAGCGCCTGAGGGAGAACGAGTCCGCCTGAATCCTCCGGGTCTCCGGAGGGTCCGTGCGGTGGCCCGGGGCCGCCCTCGGGATGAAGCGGTGGCAGGTCGTGAGCCTGCCCGGGGTTCCGGGATGGTCCCGGAGGGCCGGGGCGGTGCGGGGCCGGGAGGTCGTGAGCCCGTTCCGGTGCTCGGAGGCGGTCAGGGGCCGCGGGTCCGTCCGGGTTTTCGCGGACGGTCCGGGGCGGCCCGCGCGACGAGGTGGTGACCGACGGTGAGGAACCGCGAACCCGTCCGGACCCCTTGAGGTCGGAGCATCCCGGGGCGTCTGGAAAACTGTGGTCTTGTGGAAGCCTATCTCGGCATAATCGCGATCATCGTCGTCGTCGCCCTGCTGGCGGCCGGTGGCATGCTCCTGCTGTTCAGGAGGGGGGGCACCAGCGCGCCGCCGCGGGTCGAGGCGCCCGAGGCGCCGCCGGCCCCCGAGGAGACGCGGGCCCCCGGCAGGGGCGCGGTCATGGACGACGAGGCGACGACCACCGTGCCGCCGCCGGCCAGGCCGGTCGAGCCCGAGGCCGCCGTCATCCCGGAGATCGAGATCCCGCCGCCGTCCGCCGGCCGGATGGTGCGGCTCCGCGCCCGGCTGGCCCGGTCGCAGAGCACCCTGGGCAAGGGGCTCCTGGAACTGCTCTCCCGTGACCGTCTCGACGACGACGCCTGGGACGAGATCGAGGAGACCCTGATCACCGCGGACGTCGGCGTGGCGCCGACCCGGGCGATGGTCGACGAGCTGCGTACCCGGGTGAAGGTGCTGGGCAGCCGGACACCCGAGGAGGCGCGCGCCCTGCTCAGGGAGCAGCTGCTCGCCCAGATCGGTACCGACATGGACCGTACGCTGCACGTCAAGCCGCACGGTGAGCGTCCCGCGGTGGTCCTCGTGGTCGGGGTCAACGGCACCGGCAAGACCACCACCACCGGCAAGCTGGCGCGCGTCCTCATCGGCGACGGCGGCAAGGTCGTGCTGGGCGCCGCCGACACCTTCCGTGCCGCCGCCGCCGACCAGCTGCAGACCTGGGGAGACCGGGTCGGAGCCTCGGTGGTACGCGGTCCGGAGGGCGGCGACCCCGCCTCGGTGGCCTTCGACGCCGTCGCCGAGGGCATCGGCGAGAAGGCCGACGTGGTGATCGTCGACACCGCCGGGCGGCTGCACACCAAGACCGGCCTGATGGACGAGCTCGGCAAGGTCAAGCGCGTCATCGAGAAGAAGGCCACCGTCGACGAGGTGCTGCTCGTCCTCGACGCCACCACGGGCCAGAACGGCATGCGCCAGGCCCAGGTGTTCGCCGAGGTGGTCAACATCACCGGCATCGCCCTGACCAAGCTCGACGGCACCGCCAAGGGCGGCATCATCATCTCCGTCCAGCGCGAGCTGGGTGTCCCGGTCAAGCTGGTCGGCCTCGGCGAGGGGCCCGACGACCTCGCCCCGTTCGACCCCGAGGTCTTCGTGGACGCGCTCCTCGGGGGGTGAGTCCCGCCGGGCCGGGCCGCTCGGTCTCATGGGGAGGCCGGCCGGCGTGGCCCGGTTCGATCCCGAGGTCTTCGTGGACGCGCTCCTCAGCGGGTGAGGCCGGCCCGAGCCCCGCCGCGCCCGTCCTCAGCGCGGGGCGTGGGACCGGGTGCCGATGGGGACGACCAGCGGGGTGCCGGCCACCGGGTCCTCGATGACCTTGGCGTCCAGCTCGAAGACCTCCGCCAGCAGGGCCTCGGTGAGCACCTCGGACGGGGGGCCGGCGGCGACGACCCCGCCGTCCCGCATGGCCACCAGGCGGTCGGCGTAGCGGGCGGCGAGATTCAGGTCGTGCAGGACCATCACCACGGTGCGGCCCAGCTCGCCGTGGAGCCTGCGCACCAGCTCCAGCACCTCGATCTGGTGGGCGAGGTCGAGGAAGGTCGTCGGCTCGTCGAGCAGCAGCAGGTCGGTGCCCTGGGCGAGGGCCATGGAGATCCAGGCCCGCTGCCGCTGCCCGCCTGACAGCTCGTCCAGCGGGCGGTCGCCCAGGTCGAGCAGGCCGGTCATGGCCAGGGCCGCGCCGACCGCGGACTCGTCGTCGGACGACCACTGCCGGTACCAGGTCTGGTGCGGGTGCCGTCCCCTGGAGACCAGGTCGGCGACGGTCAGCCCCTCGGGTGCCGAGGGGGACTGGGGCAGCACGCCCAGGATCCTGGCGACCTCCCTGCTGGGCATCCTGTCGATGCGCTTGCCGTCCAGCAGTACCTCGCCGCCGGACGGCTTGAGCAGCCGCCCCATGGCGCGCAGCAGCGTGGACTTGCCACACCCGTTCGGCCCGATGACGGCGGTCACCGTCCCGGTCTCGATCCCGAGGTCGAGGCCGTCGACGACGACGCGGTCCCCGTACCCCAGCTTGAGGTCAACGGCCTGGAGTCTCACGTACGGGCCTTCCTGCGCACACGGATGAGGAGATAGATCAGGTAGGGGGCGCCGATGACTCCGGTGACCACGCCCACCGGCAGCTCGACGGGGCTGAACGCGGTCCTGGCGACCAGGTCCGCGCCGACGGTGAGGACCGCGCCGGCCAGGGCCGAGACGACCAGCGGGGGCTGTGCCACCCCGGCCAGGCGCAGCGCGATCTGCGGTGCGGCCAGGGCGACGAACGCGATCGGCCCGGCGGAGGCGGTCGCCGCCGCCGCGAGGAGTACGGCCGCGAGGATCATCAGTCCCCTGGTGAGGTTCATCCGCACCCCCAGGCCGGTCACGGTGTCGTCGCCGAAGCGCAGCGCGCCGAGTGAGGCGGTGCCGAGCAACGCCGGTGGGACGAGCACGGCCAGCGCGATCATGACCGGCACCACGTGCTCCCAGCCCCGGCCGTTCAGCGAGCCGCTGATCCAGACCATGGCCCGGCTGCTGTCGTTGACGTCGCCGACGGTCAGCAGCCAGAACTTGAGGTTGGTGCAGATCGCCGAGACGCCGATGCCGACCAGGACCAGCCGGTAGCCGTCCATGCCTTTGCGCCAGGCCAGCAGGTAGACGGTCAGCGCGCCGATCAGGCCGCCGAGCAGGGCCGCCGCGGGGACGCCCGCCTCGGCGAGGACGCCGCTCACGCCGCCCCAGGTGTTTCCCGCCGCCACGATGACCGCGACCACGGTCACGCTGGCGCCGGTGGTGACGCCCAGGATGTCCGGGCTGGCCAGCGGGTTGCGGGCGATGGCCTGGACGATCGCCCCGGACAGGGCGAGCGCCGCGCCGACTCCGGCGCCGGTCAGCGCGCGGGGAAGCCGGAGTTGCATGACGACGAAATGGTCGGGCCCGTCGCCGGTGATGGCGCGGAAGACCTCGGAGAGGCTCATCGGGATGTCGCCGAGGCGCATGCTGAGCGCCATGAGCAGCACCGTTGTGCCCAGCAGCGCCAGTGCGGCGGCGACGGAGCGCGGCCGGAGCAGCCAGGAGGCGGGACCGATGCGCAGCGCTCGCCTGCTCGCGAGGTCCGGGGGCGCGGTGGAGGTCACAGCCGCACCGGCCTTCTGCGCCGTACCAGGGCTATGAAGAACGGCGCGCCCGCGAGGGCGAGGACCACCCCCACCTCCAGCTCACCGGGATGGGCCACCACGCGGCCGATGACGTCGGCGAGGAGCAGGGCCGAGGCGCCCGCCAGGCCGGAGTACGGCAGCAGCCAGCGGTGGTCGGGGCCGGAGAGCGGCCGGGTGAGGTGCGGGACGATCAGGCCGATGAAGGCCAGCGCGCCGCAGACCGCCACGGAGGCGCCGCTGAGCAGGGTGATGGCGATGATGCCGACGGCGCGGGTCAGGGCGATGTTCTGGCCGAGCGCGCGGGCGACGTCCTCGCCCAGGGAGAGCGCGTTGAGGCCGGGCGCGTTGACCAGGGCCGCGATCAGGCCGACGGCGATGAAGGGGAGCACCTGCCAGGCCACGTCCGCGCCCCTGGCCGCTATCGACCCCAGTTGCCAGAAGCGGAAGGTGTCCATGGCCTGCTCGTCCAGCAGCACCAGCGCCGAGGTGAGCCCGTAGAGGAAGGCGCTGACGGCGGTGCCCGCGAGGGCCAGGGTCACCGGGGTGGGGCCGCCCCGGCCGCCGGCCATGCCGAGGGCGAACACCCCGGCGCTGGCGATGAGGGCACCGGCGAGGCCGAACCAGATGTAGCCGTACGGGCTGCCCACCCCCAGGACCACGATGCTGAGGACCATGGCGAAGGCCGCACCCTGGGTGACGCCGAGCAGTCCCGGGTCGGCCAGCGGGTTGCGGGTGTGGCCCTGCATGAGGGCGCCCGCGACGCCGAGGGCGATCCCGGCCATGACGCCGATGGCGGTTCTGGGGATGCGCAGCGACCGGACGATGATGTCGTTCTCGGTGCCGGTGGGGCCGGTGAGCGCGTGCCAGACGTCGGCCGGCGGGATCGGTTTGGCACCGAACGCGAGGCTCAGCGCGACCGTCGTCGCCAGGAGCGCGAGCAGTCCGCCCAGCACGAGGAGGCGGCGGTTGTGGATTCTCCGGACGGTGCCGGGCGGGGCGGCCCGTGGGACGGACGTCGTATTGATCACCTGACCTCCCCTTTTTTGCGTGATCGATGCCGAGTATGCCAGTTTAGGTATGGCTAAGCTAAATAAGGCTTGCCTAAACTTTGTGAGGAGATCCAGGAACATGAGAGCACTGCGCGCCCTGGCCGTCGGAGTGGTGGGAGTCGCGCTGTCCGCGGGTCTCGCCGCCTGCGGATCGAGCACCCCGGAGACCTCCGCGGAGACCTCCGGCGCGTCCGCGGCCCCCGCGGCGAGCGACACGGCGGCCTTCCCCAGGACCGTGAAGCACGTCATGGGAGAGGCGACGATCCCCGCCCAGCCCAAGCGGGTCGTGGCCCTCGACCAGAGCTTCGTCGACGCGGTGCTGACCCTGGAGACCGAGGTCGTCGGTTTCACCAGTTACCGGGGGATCGAAGGGAAGCTCCCCGACTACCTGACCCCGGTCCTCGGCCACGCCAAGGAGGCCACCTCGGTCGGGACCCTGGAGCAGCCCAGCCTGGAGCGGATCCTCGCGCTCAAGCCCGACCTGATCGTCTCGGCCAAGGTCCGCCACGAGGCGCTGTACGACAAGCTGTCGCAGATCGCGCCGACGGTGTTCAGCGAGACCACCGGGGCCATCTGGAAGGAGAACCTCAGGCTCGTGGGCCAGGCCCTGGGCAAGGAGGACCTCGCCGAGCAGAAGATCAAGGAGTACCAGGACCGCGCCGGCCGGATCGGTGAGTCCATCAAGGCCAAGGAGGGCAAGCTGCCCACCGTCTCCGTCGCCCGCTTCGCGGGTGAGCCGACGGTCCGGCTGTACGTGGAGAACTCCTACTCGGGCCTGGTGCTCAAGGACGTCGGCTTCCCGCGTCCCGAGGACCAGCCGACCGTGACCGACACGATCATGGTTCCGATCAGCCAGGAGAACATCTCCCAGCTCGACGCCGACCACATCTTCGTCGCGGCCTACGAGGACCCGGCGGTCGGGCCGGTCAAGGAGAAGTTCGAGGCCAACCCGCTCTGGGGCAAGCTCAAGGGCGCCAAGCACGACGTCAGCGACACCATCTGGATGAGCGCCGTCGGCATCCAGGGCGCGCACGCCATCCTCGACGACCTCGCCAAGATCTTCGAGGTCGACCCGGCCAGGGCCGGCTGACCGGCGGGGAGGGGCGGGACGCCTGCCCCGCCTTCCGACGCCGGGACCGGCACGGGGCCGACGAGCCGTGCCGGTCCCCGCCCGTCGCGGCCGGTCCGCGACGGGAACGCGCCCCCGAGCGGCGCCCCTCTCAAACACTGATCAATTTCAGGTATCCGCGCATCACATACTCGGAGGCGACCACGGTACGAGCCGTGTCCGCCGGGGAGAGCGGGCGGTGAACCGCCAGGAGCGCCGGGCCGTCTTCCAAGTGGTGATTAAGTCCCCAACGCGTGGGAAGCGGGGAGACGTGGAGATGGGTCTCGGAACTTCTGCGGGCGCAGGCCCCGGCCCGGTGGCGGGTCCAGGGGGCATGGTGGTTGACATTTTTCCTAACCCGAAAGTTGTTGCTACCTGGGGTTATGTGATGATAGACACACCTTCGACTGAATCCGGAGAACGATGTTACGATATTGATACTTGTTCGGCTGTAGGGCGTGTCGTACCCGCCGTTGGCGCAGTCAGCGAGCAGTCTCCCGATCACGCAGGGCTTTTAACGGCCCCCTTACGGGGTGCCTGCGAGCATCGGCTACGCCGTCAGAAAGGGTGTAGCACAGTCTTGCCGGGCGGTAGCGGGGGGAAAAGCACGAGGGGGATCCAATGATCACGATGACGGAAGAGCAGCGCCAGGACTGGTTCGAGCGTGACGTCGTACCGGTCACCAGCCAGCTCTACGCGTCCGCGATGCGCCTGACCCGCAACACCGCCGATGCGGAGGACCTGGTCCAGGAGACCGTCACCAAGGCGTTCACCTCGTACCACCAGTTCCGCGAGGGCACCAACCTCAAGGCGTGGCTGCACCGCATCCTGACCAACAACTTCATCAACGACTATCGCAAGAAGCAGCGCTCGCCCAAGCTCTCGGCCGCCGAGGAGATCGAGGACTGGCAGCTCGCCGCCGCCGAGTCCCACACGTCCAGCGGTCTCAAGTCCGCCGAGACCGAGGCGCTGGAGCAGCTGCCGGACAGCGCGGTCATGAACGCCCTGCGTGCCCTGCCCGAGGACTTCCGGGTCGCCGTCTACCTGGCCGACGTCGAGGGCTTCGCCTACAAGGAGATCGCCGAGCGGATGGGCACCCCCATCGGCACGGTCATGTCCCGCCTCCACCGGGGTCGCCGCCAGCTCCGTGCCATGCTTGAGGACTACGCCCGCGAGGAGGGCGGCCTCCGCTCGGCCATCGAGCAGGCCCAGGTGGCCTGAGTTGTTTTTCGCGGTGGCGATGGGGCGGACGGGCCTGTCGGGCTCGGCCGTCGAGCGGGTCCAGGTGGTCTGAGTCGTTTTCTTGTGGTGGCGATGGGGCGGACGGGCCTGTCGGGCTCGGCCATCGAGCAGGTCCAGGTGGCCTGAGTCGTTGACAGGGCGGACGGGTCAGCCGGATGCGATCAGCGCGACCGCGGCGAGCGTGAAACCGATGCCCACGGTCTGCACGGTGTTGAGCCGTTCCCCCAGCACCTGACGGGCCAGCAGCAGCGTGCTCGCCGGGTAGAGCGAGACCAGGACGCCGACGAGGCTCAGCAGCCCGCGCTGCTGGGCGAGCATGAAGAGCACGTTGGCGACCATGTCGAGCGTTCCGGCCGCGATGATGACGCGCAGCGTGCCCGGCCCGGGACGCAGGGTGCGGCCGGTGGTCAGGGTCAGCAGGACGATGAGAGTGACCGAGGCCAGGCGTGCCCCGACCAGAGGCCACACGCCGCCTTCCGCCGGGGCCTGGGCGAGCAGGATGAAGAAGCCGCCGAAACCCGCGCCCGCGGCGAGTGAGGCCAGGATCGGGCCGTACCCGCTGCCGCTTTTCCCGCCGGAGGAGTCGCGGCTCACCAGCAGCACCGCCAGCAACGCGAGGACCACGCCCACCAGCGCGATCGGCTCGGGGCGTTCCCCGACGGCCAGCCCGAACAGCACGGGCAGCACCGCCGAGACGGTCGCGGTGATCGGCGCCACCACCGACATCACGCCGGTGGCCAGTGCCCGGTAGAACAGCACCACCGCCGCCGCGCCGCAGATCCCGGAGGCCGCGCCCCAGGCCAGCGTCACGGGCGCGGGGGTCCCCGGCAGGATCGGCAGCAGCGCGACGGCCACGGCCAGCCCCGCGGTCTGGGAGAGAACCACCACGGCGAGCACCCGCGACCGGCGGGTGGCCATGCCGCCCAGGAAGTCCGCGGTGCCGTAAACCATCGCGCAGGCCGTCGCCAGCACCACAGCGGTCACATGTCACCTCAGTTCAATGGAATGTACTCCTAGTACAATATATGGAGTGCAATGGAGTGCAAAACAAGTTAACTAGACTGAACTTATGGACCCAGAGACGATCACCGCCGCGGTCGCCAACAACGTGCGGGCCCAGCGGGCGCACCGGCAGATGACCCTCGACGAGCTCGCCGCGCGCTCCGGGGTGAGCCGGGGCATGCTGGTCCAGGTCGAGCAGGGCAGGACCAATCCGAGCATCACCACGCTCACCCGCATCGCCGACGCGCTCGGGGTGACCGTCGCGCGGATGGTGGAGGTCTCCGACACGCCCGTGGTCCGGATCGTCCATAGCGCGGACGTGGTCACCTTCCCGCACGGTGACTCCAGCACCGCGCGCCTGCTGGTCGGCACCGACGCGCCCGCCATCCTGGAGCTGTGGGACTGGCGGCTGGCCCCCGGTGACCACCACGACGGCGACGCCCACCCGCCGGGCACGCGCGAGATGCTGACCGTGCTGGAAGGGCGGCTCACCCTCTCGGTGTACGGCAGGAGTCACATCGCCGAGGAGGGGGACGCGGTCGTGTTCAGCGCCGACCGCCCGCACCGGTACGCCAACGAGGGGGAGGTCCCGCTGCGGTTCGTGATGGTCGTGACCGAGCCCCGCGAGACGCCGGATCGCTGACCGATATGAGATGTTCGCTGGAAGGAGCCCTTTTAAGGCGCTAACTGGTCTCATCGGATGAGACGTCGCCCCCGGGTGCGCATCTCATTCGATGTGGCGTCGAAGTGGCGCGTCGGTACGGGCCAATCGGCAGTCTATGTCCCATCCTGGGGGAAGACCCGGCCATGACCTTGCGGGGGACACGGCCGGGGGCCGCTCGCCGTCCCAGCGTTGCTTTCGGGGGGAAGCATGCGGGTACGGATGGTGTCGATGGCCTTGCTACTCGCGGCGGCTGGGTGCGCTTCTCCGAGCACCACGACAGGCGCGCCCTCGCCTACCGCGACCATCGCGCCCACCGGGCGGGCCACGCCGATCGGGCCGAACGAGCCGACCGCCCCCATCGTGCCCATCGTGCCCGCCGGGCCGACCGGACCCCCGGGGCGTACCGCGCCCGCCGGTGTCCCCGCCGGTGTCCCCGCCGCCGGCGCGCCCTCAGCGACAGCCTCGGGGACGGCGGGCGCGAGGAGGGCCGAGGCCCGGCCGGACTGGCCGGTGGGAAACTTCCCCGTTCCGCGCCCGGCACGCAGGATCAACTGCGAGCGGGTCAGATGCGTGGCGCTGACCTTCGACGACGGTCCGGGGGCCTACACCAATGCCCTGCTCGACATGCTCGCCAGGCACCGGGGCAGGGCGACCTTCTTCGTCGTCGGGCAGATGGTGCCCGGGGACGGCGAGCGGATCCTTCGCAGGATGGTGGCCGATGGGCACGAACTGGGCAACCACAGCTGGAGCCACCCGGAGCTGCCCGGGCTGTCGGAGGCCGGTATCAGAGAGCAGCTGAACCGTACCCAGTGGATCGTCAAGCGCGCGACGGGGGTGACGATGGACCTCATGCGCCCGCCGTACGGGGCGACCGATGCCCGGGTCGCCGCGGAGAGCCGCCACCTGGGGCTCGCCCAGATCCTGTGGGATGTCGACACGCTCGACTGGCGTGACAGGGACTCCTCGATCGTCGCCCGCCGCGCGGCCGAGGCGAAACCGGGCTCCATCGTGCTGATGCACGACATCCATGCCTCCACCGTCCAGGCCGTTCCGCGGCTGCTGCACCATTTCGCCGCCAGGGGATACCGGCTGGTCACGCTCTCCGAGCTGTACGGCAGACGCCTGGTGTCGGGCAGGAAGTACCCCGTCGACAGCGGCTTCTGAGATCCTCCGAGCCTGTCCTCGTACCGGGTGGGGGCCCGGCGGAGCGTGAACCTCCCGCGCCCGTTTCCCGACTGTTCCGGTTGAGGAGGCAGGGTGACTGACGAACTGCTGGTGGTCCGGTGCCGGCTCGGCGAGCGCGAGGCGTTCGCCGAGCTGGTGAGGGCCTGGCACGATCCGGTTTGGAACTACGTGCGGCGCATGCTGGGGCCCGCGCAGGCCGACGACGTGGCCCAGGAGGTCTGGGTGGCCGTGGTGCGCGGGCTGCCGCGGCTGAGGGAGCCGGGCCGGTTCGCGCCCTGGCTGTTCACGATCGCCAGGCGTGCGGTGGCCGACCGGCTCCGCGAGGAGTACGCCAGACCCGAGGTCCTGGCGGAGGAGGAACGCGCGACCGGCGACCCGGCCGACGCCCTCGTGGACCGCGCCGGCCTGCTGGCGGGCCTGTCGGAGCTGCCGGTCAGGGAGCGGGAGATCCTCGTGCTGTTCTACCTGCACGACCTCTCCCTGGAGGACTGCGCGCAGATCTGCGCCGTCCCCGCCGGCACCGTCAAGTCACGCCTGTCCCGCGCGCGGCGCATGCTGCGCGACCGGCTCACGGAGAAGGGATATCGAGAATGAACCCCGACGACATGATCGGCAGGCTGGCCGGGCCGCTGTCGCTGCGCCGCCGGATCGGCAACGTCGTGGCACTGCTCGGCGGGCTGGGCGGGGCGCTGTTCACCGGTCTGCTGTGGGCCACGGAACCCACCCTGCCGGGTCGTACCCACCTGGCCTTCGGCGCGATGGTCGCGCTCGGCCTGGCCTGGGCCGGCTACGGAGCCTGGGCGCTGACCCGCAGGACGCCGCTGTTCGCCCTCGACCGGGTGGTCGCCGCCTGGCTGGCGGTGGCCGCGACCGTCCTGCTGACGGCGGGCACGGCCGCGATCGCGATCACCAGGGGGACCTGGGCGGGTGCGGCGGGGGTCGCCGGCGCCGCGACGCTGGCCATGCTCGCGGTGGCGTTCCTGCTCAGGGCCCGCGCCGACCGCGCCGCCCTGCTGCGACGCAAGCACGAGCTCGGCGGCTGAGGCCCGCCGCGGCCAGGGCCGCGGCGAGGCAGGCCATCGGGATCGACGGCAGCACGTAGCGGTGGTCGAAGTCCAGCGCGGCGATCGGGGCGACGAGCAGGAAGACGGCCGCCGCCCACGGCAGCAGGGCCGGGCGCCGCCGCCCGACGGCTCCGAGGCCGCCCAGCAGCAGGAGCGCGCCGAGCAGCGGGCCGTGCAGGACCCCGGGGTAGGGGTAGGCGCCGAGGAGGTTCCCGTAGGGCTCGACCGACGACATCCCCCGGATGTCGCCGTCGTACTCCCGGCGTACCTGGTCGATCAGCGGGAAGGCGGGCAGCGGCCAGGAACCGACGGGGAACGTCAGGGCGGGGGAGACCCGCAGGGGGTGGCGCACCGGGGTCGCCGCGAAGGTGAGCGAGGTGTCGCGGGCGACCTCGCGGAGGTAGTCGAGCGGCTGCGCGGCGATGGCACGCAGTGCGAAGGACCTGGCCAGGTCGTTGTGGGCGAACCGCCCTCCGGGCAACCTGTTGAGTGAGGCGTCGGCGGCCCAGACGTACTCGGACGCGGCGTCGACCACCGTGCCGTTCGGGCAGAGCACCGCCTCCCGGGCCGGTGGTCTGATCACCGAGCAGTCGGCGAACGTCATCGTGCGCGCCCACAGCGCCACACCGTCGGAGCCGCTGAGCGCGAACCGCCCGTGATGCTGCTGATACCAGCCCGCGTAGGCGGCGAGCGGCAGCGTCCCGGCGACGACCAGCGCGACCACCCGCTTCCAGCCGGCCCGCCGCAGGAGCAGGTGGAGCAGGACCAGGCCGAGCAGCGGCACCGCGACCGTGCGGGTGAGCCCGGCCAGCGCCAGCAGCAGGCCCGTGGCCGCGGCCGCCCGCGCCGAAGGGCGCTCCCGCCACATGAGCACCGTCAGGGCGGCCGTGACGAGGAAGATGACCTGGGTGTCGGAGAGCACCGCGTGTTCGAGCCGCAGGAACGCGGGGTTGAACAGGATCGGCAGGGTGGCCAGGGCCGCACCCCAGCCGGGGAGTGCGTGGCGGCGCAGCACCAGATAGATCATCAGGGCCGTGCCCAGGCCCATCAGGTGCTGGAGGCCCGCGATGAGCTGGACGCTGTGGAAGGGCAGCAGCAGCCGGAGCAGGAAGGGGTACCCGGCCGGATGGAACGCGCCGGAGGGCTCCAGATGGACCGCGGTGTTGAGGTAGGTGAAGGAGTCGTACCAGTAGAGCTGGGCGGTGTCGTAGCCGAGCATGACGAGGACGCGGAGCCCCGCCGCCAGCGCGATCGCGACGGCGAACGGCAGGTGACCACCGAGGAGCCGGTCGCGCGGCCCGTTCCGGCCGGGCGCGGTGGGCATGGTCGTGACGCCGCCGGGTGAGGCGAGCATGGATGGTTCCCCCGTTCCGGGGCCGGGGGAGTCCCGGCGCGGTGGGAGCAGTCCAGCGAGTGATCGATAACCTTGACGTCACCGAATCCGGTTATGCCCGCGTTATGCGGCCTGTGGCAGGCTGGCGCGACTCGGAGCCAGGGGAGGCATGTTTTGCGGGTGTTGGTGGTCGAGGACGAGAGAATGCTCGCCGACTCGATCGCGGAGGGGCTGCGCGGGGAGGCGCTCGCCGTCGACGTCGCCTACGACGGGGAGGCGGCGCTGGAACGGCTGCGGATCCACGACTACGACGTGCTCGTCCTGGACCGGGACCTGCCGGGCCTGCACGGCGACGACGTGTGCAGGGCCGTGGTCGCCGAGGGCGGCCTGGTGCGGATCATCATGCTCACCGCGGCGGGTGACGTGCGCTGCCGGGTGGCGGGACTGTCCCTGGGGGCCGACGACTACCTGCCCAAGCCGTTCGCCTTCGAGGAGCTGACGGCCCGCGTCCACGCGCTGGGCCGCCGGGTGCGCCCCGCCGACCCGCCGATGCTGGTGCGGGCCGGCATCAGCCTGGACCGGGCGCACCGGCAGGTGTTCCGCGACGGCCGCTACGTGCCGCTCGCCCGCAAGGAGTTCGGCGTGCTGGCCGAGCTGCTCCGCGCCGACGGGGCGGTGGTCTCCAGTGAGACGCTGCTGGAGAAGGTGTGGGACGAGCACACCGACCCGTTCACCAACACCGTGCGGACCACGATGATGAAGCTGCGCCGCAAGATCGGCGATCCACCGGTCATCGAGACCGTCACGGGCGTCGGGTACCGCATCCCGTGACCTTCTCCCCATGGCCGGTGCCAGGGGGCCCCACGCTGAAGGAGATTCGATGAGGACGAGCGTCCGCCTCAGATTCGCGCTGGCCTGCGGCGCGGTCTTCCTCCTGGCCGGAGCCCTCCTGCTCGTCGCGGTCACCCTGGTCGTACGGCAGAGCCTGGAGCCCCGCGACGGGCTGCGGCATCCCGCCTACATCCGGGTATCGAACTTCGTCCTCATGCCCGAACATCCCTCGTACGCGGCGGCGGAGCAGCGGGTCGCGCAGGTCAGGCGCATCTACCAGGCCGACACGATCAAGAACGTGCTCACCGTGGGCGGCCTCGCCCTCATCGCGACGGCCGGGGTCGCGGCGGCGGCCGGCTGGCGGGCCGCCGGCTGGGCGCTCCGCCCCATCAGGTCGGTGACCACGAGCGCGCGGCGCGTCGCGCAGAGCCATGACCTCACCGGGCGGATAGCCCACGACGGGCCGGATGACGAGGTCAAGGAGCTCGCCGACATCGTCGACGTCATCCTGGCCCGCCTGGCCCGCTCCTTCGACGGCCAGCGGCGGTTCGTCGCCAACGCCTCCCACGAGCTGCGCACCCCGCTCACCATCAACCGCACCCTGGTGGACGTGGCGGTCAGGCGGCCCGACGCGACAGAGGACGTCAAGCGGCTCGGCGAGTCCCTGCTGCTGGTCAACACCCGCCACGAACGGCTGATCGACGGCCTGCTCGCCCTCGCCGAGGGTGAGCAGGCCGTCCTGGACCGCCGTCCCTTCGACCTGACGGACGTGGTCGAGCACGTGCTCGACCTGGCGGGCAAGGAGGCCGAGGAGCGCGAGGTGACCGTGCACAGGCTGCTGGACCCCGCACCGACCGCGGGTGAGCCGGTGCTGGTCGAGAGGCTCGTGCAGAACCTCGTGGAGAACGCGATCCGGCACAACCACGGTGGCGGCCAGGTGTGGGTGTCCACCCGCCATCGCGCCGACCGGGTGGAGCTGGTGGTGGCCAACACCGGGCTGCCCGTCCCGCCCTACGAGATAGAGACCATCTTCGAGCCGTTCCGGCGGCTCCACGGCGACCGGCTGCGCTCCGATCGCGGCAGTGGTCTGGGACTGTCGATAGTCCGGGTCGTCGCCGAGGCGCACGGCGGTGTCGTGATCGCCGGCTCCAGGGAGGAGGGCGGCCTGACGATCACCGTCGAGCTGCCGTACGAGAGCCCCTGACGGATTCCGGTACGGCTCCGTCCCCCCGGGCGGAGGCCGTACCGGGTGTGCTCTCAGGCGAGCAGTAGTACGAGCGCGGCGAAGGCCGCCCACGCGAGCAGCAGGGCCAGATGTATCCGGCCGGTCATGACCTGCATGGCGATGATCCCCCTTTCTATGCGGAAATCCTGCCTGGCCGCTCTTGGAGGACGGTTGGAAGCCGCTGAAGCCTGCGACCGGCGTCAACGCGGCGGGCAGCGGATCCTAGTTCCTGGTGATCACGCCGCAGGCGACGCGTCCGCCGGAGTCCCCCGCCTTGAGGGTCTCCGCGTCCGGGCCGCCGCCGCCGGCCGGGTCGCCGGGATCGGCGGGGCGGTAGCGGTCGGGGATGTTGGCGTGGTTGTCGGGCAGCGTGTGGATGACGATGGAGCTGCCGTCGGAGTCGAAGAGCTGGCCCACCCGGAAGCGGTCGGTCACGACCGTGGTCTCGCCGGTGCCGTCCTCGGCGACGAGGAGGTTGGGCAGGTCACCGGAGTGCTGGCCGTGCGTGGCCGGGTGGATGCTGAAGTGCGCGCCCGCGCTGGAGAAGGGGCTGCCGGTGACCGGGTCGACCGCCTTGGGATCGCAGACGCCCCTGGTGTGGATGTGGAAGCCGTGATAGCCGGCGTTCAGGCCGCTGACGGTGACCGTGAGCCTGGACTTGTTGTACAGCCTGTGGTCGATGCTCAGAAAGCCGACGTTCTTTCCGGCCGTGTCCTTGATGACGGCCTCGGCCGACGGCCAGGGCTGTCGCGGTACGTGTGAGGTCGCCTGGGCGGCCGTGCCGGTGCCGGCCACCGGCGCGCCGAGCGCGACGGCCAGGACGAGACAGGTCCTGCGAAACATGAGAGATCCCCCGTACGGTTTCCGGGCTCCCCCGCTGTGGAGGGGAGCGGCCCCAGCACAGGTTCATATCCCAGGAAGGGCGGGCGCCCGCGTCACCACGCCGCGCTCCTGCGGGTTCAGCCTTACCGGAGCCCCTGACACCCGGTCATCGGGTATTGAGCATCGCTTACTCATGACCGCCACGGAGCGCTCAGGAACGCTGTGCTCAACGGATACCGGCAAGCACGCGGCCTGCGCCGGAGTGGCGGGGCACGGGTTGCCACTGGGGAGCTGATGACAGTGATCTGGAAGAGAGCCGCGGCGCTGACCGCGGCGGCGCTGGTGATGGCGCTCGGGGGTTCGACGCTGTCCGCGCAGTCGGCGAGCGCCGATCCCGCGGGCGTCTTCAGGACCCTGAACTGGGAGAACGCCGCCGACCGGACCATGCCGGGAGCCCCGCCGCCCGGCTTCATCAAGCAGTGGGAGCGCAGTCACGGTGCCAGTACCGTGACCAGCCCGGTGCGGGACGGCTCCTACGCGGCACGGTTCCAGCTCAACAGCAACGACCCCTTGATCTCCAACGGCACGCGCGCCGAGATCAGCCAGGGCAACAAGCAGCCCGTCAACGCCGAGCGGTGGTACGGCTTCAGCATCAACCTGCCCGCCGACTGGGTCTACGACCCCTCGTCCGAGATCGTGAGCCAGTGGCACCAGTGCGACGAGAGCAACTGCCCGGGTGGCTCGCCACCGCTGGCGCTGCTCACCGACGAGGGACGCTGGAAGATCGACTTTCGGGGGAAGATCATCGACCTCGGCCCCTACGCCACCGGCAGGTGGACCGACTGGGTCTTCCACGTCAAGTGGCGCACCGACGAACATGGAGTACTGGAGGTGTGGCGCGACGGGCAGGAGGCCATGCCAGGGTATATCGGCGCCACGCACGCGGGAGGCCCGTACTCGCCGTACTTCAAGTTCGGCATCTACAAGTGGGACTGGAACAAGGACCAGTCACAGTCCACCACCACCCAGCGGGTCATGTTCTACGACGCGCTGCGGCTGGGCGACGAGCGGGCCACCTACGAGGACGTGAAGCCCGGCGCCGGCAGCGCCCCCGTCTGCGCGGCACTTCCCGTGGCGGCCGCGTCCGCGTCCACCTTCGAGCCGATCAACCCGCCCGCGCAGGCCGTCGACGGCAACCTGTCCACCCGCTGGTCGGGGCAGGGCTTCGGCGCCTCGCTGTTCCTGGAACTGAGCTCGGTGCGCCGGCTGTGCGGCACCCGGGTCGCCTGGCACCTGGGCGACCAACGGTGGAACGACTACACCGTCTACACCTCGCTGGACAACGTGACCTACACCAAGGCGTGGGAGGGCCGGAGCTCGGGCACGACGACCGGGCTTGAGCAGAAGTTGTTCACGAACGGTCCGCGTGACGCCAAGTACGTGAAGATCTCCTTCTGGAAGAACCCCCAGAACGACTGGGCGAGCATCACCGAAGCGGTTGTCCTCGGCTCCTGACCGGTGCCGCACGCGATCCCACCGCTCCCGTGCCGCCGCCGCGCGGCACGGGAGCACCCGGCGACATTTCCCCTGCGGAGAGGCGACTCCCGATGCGACGACCCGGCCCCATCCCCCTGATGATCGCGCTGGCGGCCGCCGGCGCCTTGACGACCACCGGTTTCACCACCGGAGCCCCCACCCCGGCCAAGGTCGCAGCCACGGTCACCGCGTCCGCGGCCGGCAACGACCCCGTCGACGGCGTGGGCATGATCTACCCGACCAGGGCCGGGGGGCAGGTCTGGCACCTGTCGAACAATCCCGGCGGCGACCCCCGCCTCGACGGGGCGACCATGACGCCCAACCCGGACGGCACCTTCAGCGTGCGGGACACCGCGGCCCGGATCGGCGTCTCCACGACCACCTACGACCAGGACGAGGACGAGGACGGTCTCACCTGGCGCCAGCCCGACCTGCGCTCGCGGGGCTTCATGCACGACGCCAACGACTGGCGCAACGTGGAGATCACCGGATACGTCCGCTACGTCAGCGGCACCGACGACAGCGACGCCTTCACCTGGTACGCGCGCGGCGCCCGGCACACCGGCAGCGGCCAGACCCCCCAGACGTGCTGGGGAACCGCCTACAAGGGCGATCTGCGCTACGCCGACGGGGCCGTCAAGATCGAGAAGGAGCTCTACCACCTCGGGGGCGACGGATACGCGAAGGGCACCTACACCGGGGGCGGTGCCTCGATCAAGGGCAAGATGGTCGGCTTCAAGGTGGTCATGTACGACATCCCGGGAGGTGTCCGGGTGGAGGCGTACCTCGACCGGGCGGGGAACAACACCTGGACCCGCGTCACGTCCCGCGACGACACCGGCACATGGGCCATCGAGACGGACAACCGCTGCGGCGGCACCCGTACCGAGAAGGTGACCTGGGGCGGCCCGAAGGCGGCGTTCCGCTGGGACGACGCCACCAAGGTCGACCTGACCAAGTTCAGCGTCCGGGAGATCGCCCCCGGCGGCCCGGCGAACCCCTGCCCGGCGAAACTGACCGCCGCCGGTGCGACCGCCAGCACGTGGGAGGAGATCAACCCGCCCGCGAACGCGATCGACGGCAACCTGGCCACGCGCTGGTCGGGGCAGGGGTACGGCGCGAACCTGGTGCTCGACCTGGGCACCTCGCGCCCGGTGTGCGGGGTCGACGTCGCCTGGTATCTGGGCAACACGCGGTGGAACGACTACACCGTCTACACCTCGCCGGACAACGTGACCTACACCAAGGTGGCGGAGGGCCGCAGTTCGGGCACCACTCTGAACGCGGAACCGTACCGCTTCCCGCGGCGCCAGGCCCGGTTCGTCCGCATCTCGTGGTGGAACAGCTCCGCGGGCAACGGCTGGGCCAGTATCGCCGAGGCCACCGTCGTCGGCGCCTCCTGACCTCTCGCGTCCGTGCTCTTCGATCCGTCACGTCCGCGCCTTCCGGACCCCGGCCGGTGTCCTGGGACACCGGCCGGGCGGCCTCCACTGCCGACAGGGAGATCACACATGTCACGAAGGAAACCCGTACGGGCGGCGCTCTGCGCCCTCCTGCTGCTGTCGGCGCTCGGCGCCGGAGGCACCGCGCAGGCCGACGAGCAGGCCCGAGGCCGAGCCGTCGCCGTCCCCTCCGACGTCGTCCCGGCCATTCCCGGGTGTACCACCGCCCAGCCGGTCTCCGGCGTGACGGCCAGCACCTGGGAGCCGGTGAACCCGCCGCGGCAGGCGGTCGACGGCGACACCTCCACCAGGTGGTCGGGGGAGGGGTTCGGCGCGAACCTGGTGCTCGACCTGGGCCAGGCGCGCACCATGTGCGGCCTGAAGATCGCCTGGCACCGGGGCGACCTGCGGTGGAACGACTTCGACATCTACACCTCGCCGGACGGCGCGGCCTACACCAAGGTCTGGGCCGGCCGCAGCTCCGGGAGCACCGCGGGCTTCGAGAGCTACCCGTACGCCGCGCCGGTCAGCGCCCGCTACGTGCGGATCTCCTTCTGGCAGAGCCTGGAGGGCTCCTGGGCCAGCGTCAGCGAGACCGCCGCGCTCGGTCCCGACGGGGGCCAGGGCGGCGAGCAGGTGGTCGTGGCGGCGGGTGACATGGTCACCACCTGCCAGGGCAGCGGCTGCGCGCACACGCGCACCTCCGACAGGGTCCTCGCCATCGACCCCGCCGCCGTGCTGACCCTGGGCGACAACCAGTACGAGAACGGCACCTATGACGAGTTCACCCGCTACTACGCGCCGACCTGGGGCCGGTTCAAGGCGAGGACCAAGCCGACGCCGGGCAACCACGAGTACGGGCTCGGCGACGGAGCGGCGGGCTACTTCAAGTACTTCGGCGCGGCGGCCACACCCGCGGGGAAGAGCTGGTACAGCTTCGACCTGGGCAACTGGCACATCGTTTCGCTCAACTCCGAGACGAGCCGGACCGCGGGCAGTGAGCAGGTCACCTGGCTCCAGAACGACCTCGCTCGCAACACCAAACCCTGCGTGCTGGCCTACTGGCACCGCCCGCTCTTCAGCTCCGGCTCCTCGCACGGCAACTTCCCCAACATGAGGCCGTTCTGGGACGTCCTGTACGGCGTCCGCGCGGATCTGGTGCTCAGCGGTCACGACCACGACTACGAGCGGTTCGCGAAGCAGAAGCCGACCGCCGAGCCCTCCTCGTCGGGGATCCGGCAGTTCATCGTCGGCACCGGGGGCGCGTCGACGAGCCCCTTCGGCACGATCCGGGCCAACAGCGAGAAGCGCCTGCTGGCGAACGGGGTGCTCAAGCTCACCCTGGCCGCGGGCGGCTACTCGTGGCAGTTCGTGCGGTACGACGGCGCGGTCCTCGACAGCGGGGGCCCGGTCTCCTGCAACTGATCGGGTCTTCGCCTCATGTCCCCACTCGTCCGTACCTGCGGGTGATCGGCCCGGTCACCGCTCCACCGCTCGCAGAGGAGGCGGTTCCACGTGTACCTGTCGACCGCCGGGTCCGCACCCGTGGCACGGGAGGGCGGCCCGGTCCGCCGCCTGCTGTCGGGCAACGTGCTCGCACTGGGCCTGGTCAGCCTGGTGACGGATGTCTCCGCCGAGATGGTGACCGCGGTGTTGCCCGCCTATCTCGTGCTGGGGCTACATCTCGGCATGGTCCAGTACGGCGTGCTCGACGGGCTCCACGCCGGCATGACCGCGGTGTTCAGGCTCGCCGGCGGATACGCGGCCGACAGGTGGCGTCTGCGCAAGGCGGTCGCCGGTTTCGGGTACGGCCTGTCGGCCCTGGCCAGGCTCGGCCTGCTCGCGGCGGGGCCGTCCGTGGCGGGGATCGGCGGCGCGCTGGCGGCCGACCGGATCGGCAAGGGGCTGCGCACCCCGCCGCGCGACGCGTTGATCACCCTGTCGGTTCCGGAACCCATGCTGGGGCGGGCCTTCGGGATCCACCGCACGATGGACGCGGTGGGAGCCTTTCTCGGGCCGCTGGCCGCGCTCGCGGTGCTGGCCCTGGCGGGCTCCGGCCAGGCGTTCCCGGCGGTGTTCGTGGCGAGCTTCTGCGCCGCGACCCTCGGCGTGCTGCTGCTGGCGCTGTTCGTCCGGGACCGGCGCGAGCCGGCTCCGCTCGCCGAGCGGCGGGCCCGGACCTCACCGTGGGAGCTGCTCCGGGCCCCGGGGGTGCGGCGGGTCTGGTCGGCCGCCGTGCTCCTCGGCCTGGTCACGATCGGTGACGGGTTCGTCTATCTGATCCTGCAGCGCCGCGAGGATCTGTCGATCATGTGGTTTCCCCTGCTCGCGGTGGGGACGAACCTGGCCTACCTGCTGCTGGCGACGCCGATGGGCTGGCTCGCCGACCGGGTGGGCCGCGGTACGGCGGTGATGGCCGGATGCGCGGCCCTGCTCGGCGTGTACGTGCTGCTCGCGACGGGAGGCGGGTCCATCCCGCTGGTCCTGCTGCTCTACGGAACCTTCTACGCCGCGACGGACGGGGTACTGATGGCGTGCGCCGGGCCTGTCGTGCCCGAACGGTGGCGTACCAGCGGGATGGCGGTCGTGCAGACCGGGCAGGCGCTGGCCTATCTGGTCTCCTCGATGGCCTTCGGCGCGGTGTGGCAGATGTGGGGACCGGCCCCGGCCTGCTGGGCCGCCGCGGGGGCCGTCGCGTTCGCGCTCCCGCTGTGCGGGCGGTGGCTGCGATGAGGGCCCGCGTCGCCGTCGCGATCCTGGCCACCGCCGTCCTGGCGGCGGTGGCGGTCGGGTTCGCGCTGCTGTCCGGCGCCGCGCGGCCGGACGCGCCCACGACACCGTTCACCGCCTCGCCCGCCGCCTCACCCGTCACCGGCCTGCCGGCCGGGCCCGGCGTGCTGGTGCGCAGCACCGCCGACGGGCCGGAGCACGGCAGGCTCGTCGTCGCGGGCCGGGGCCGGCGCGACGTCCTGGCCCTGGCCTGCGTCCGCGCGTACGCGGCGGGCGGCACCGGCGTCTGCCTGCGTGAGGAGGCGGACGCGCCGGGCTCCTACGAGACCGTGCTGTTCGACACGCGCCTGCGGCAGACCTGGTCCAGCCCGTTCGCCGGGGTGCCCAGCCGCGCCAGAGTGTCGGCGAGCGGGCGGATGGTGTCGTGGACCGTGTTCGTCCAGGGCGACTCCTACAACGACGCCGGTGCGTTCTCCACCCGCTCGGGAATCCTCGACACCCGTACCGGGGACGTGGCCGGCACCCTGGAGACCTTCGCCGTCACCCGTGACGGCCGCCCGTACGAGGCCGCCGACGTGAACTTCTGGGGCGTCACGTTCGCCGCGGACGACAACCGCTTCTACGCCACCATGTCGACCGGCGGCCGGACGTACCTCGTCGAGGGCGACTTCGCGGCGCGGCGCGTGCGGACCCTCCGCCAGAACGTGGAGTGTCCCTCGCTGTCGCCGGACGGCACTCGGCTGGCCTTCAAGAAACCCCAGCCAGGCGGGACGTGGCGACCTGCCGTCCTGGACCTGGCGACCATGTCCGAGACCCCGCTGGCCGAGACGCGCGCCGTCGACGATCAGCCCGCCTGGCTCGACGACCGCACGGTGATGTACGGCGTGACGAGGGACGCGCGGCACTCCGACGTCTGGGCCGTTCCCGCGGACGGCGGGGGCCGCGCGCGCCTGCTGGTCCCCGACGCGGAGTCCCCCGCACCTCTGGGCTGACCCGTCCGGACCCGCCGCGGAGGCCGCGGCCGGGTTCCGTCACGGCACCCGTCCCGGCCTCCTCTGTCAGGGGCCGCTGCTGCCGGTCCCGCCGTGGAGGCCGTCCGAGGGCCGGTCCCGTCGCCAGGGGCTCGGCCGGTCCTGTCAGGGGAGTCGGCCCGGGCCGGTCCCGCCGCCCGGTGGATCCGGTGAGAGCCAGGTCAGGCCCACCGGCGGTACCGGCCGTGGCAGGCCGAGGGCCTCGGCCAGGTCCTCCCGTCCCCGGACGCCGAGCTTGCCGTAGGCGCGTTGCAGGTGGTTGGCGACCGTCCGCCTGGACAGGCCGAGGTGCTCGGCGATGGCGTCGTTGGTCATGCCGCCCGCCGCGAGCTCGCACGTCTCGCGCTCGCGCTCGCTTAGCGCCGCCTGCGGCTCGGCCCGCACCGCCCACGGCGGCCCGTACCCCTCGCACAGCCGGGCCAGGTCACGCCCCTGGATCCGTAACCGGGCCACCAGGCGTTCCGCGCCCCGCCGGGCGGCGAAGTCGGTCGCGGTCGACAGGGCTTCCCTGGCCAGGCTGTTGTAGCCGCGCTCCGCCAGTTCGTCCGCCACGGAGAGCAGGGCGTCGACGTCCCCGCCGGCGGCCGCCCGGCCGTGCCGGTCGAACAGCGTGAACAGCTCGCTGTCGCAGCGGGCGACGACCTCGTGCAGGGACTCCGCGACGGCGCGCGAGGGGCGCAGCCGTACCGAGTGGTAGAACGCCTCGACCGCCTTGGTGAACCACCCCGCCGACCGGTAACGCATGCCCAGCGAGGCCACGGCCTCCGCGACCTTCGCCCGGCCCGCCCCGGCCTCCGCCAGTCCGCCGGCCAGGGCGTCGACGCGGAGCCTCGCCAGGTCCAGGTGGCTGTGCAGGTTCGATGTGGCGGGCAGCCGCCGGGTGACCTCCTCCAGCGTCCGGCGACCCTCGTCGAACCGGCCCACGGCGGCCAGGCAGGCGGCGTGCTCGGCGAAGACGTAGATCTGGATCGGAAAGGGCACGTGGCGGTCGAGGAGCGTGCGGGCCTCCCGGAAGTGGGGCAGTGCCCGGCTCGGCCGTCCCGCCCACACCTCGCAGATGCCCAGCTCGAAGGTGAGCAGCGCGGCCTCGGCCGAGACCTCCCGCTCGACGGCCGCCCGGTAGCCGGAGCGGGCCACGGCGAACGCCTCGCCGAGCCGGCCCGCCAGGGCGAGGGCCTGCACGTGACAGGCCGCCGTGGCGGCACCCATCGCGCCCCACACCCGAGGTGCGCCCAGCCGCCCCGCCGCGTAGCCGTCGGCCACCTGCGAGGGCCGGCCGAGGTAGATGTTCAGGTACGCCTGGAGCGGGTCGCAGACGCTCGCGATCACGCCGTCCCGCACCCCGGCGGACAGCTGGGCCAGGTCGGCCGGGACCAGATCGGAGACGAGCCCCGTCGCGCCGTCGCCGAAGGCGATCAGCGCCAGCTCGGCGACGGCCAGCTCGGCGGTGGCCTCCCCGTCCAGGGGACCCGCGGCACGGGCCTGTCGGACGATCTTCTCCGCCTCGGCGGGGCGCCGCAGGTTCCAGAACAGGTTGAGCGCGCGCAACGCCGCCACCTTGGCGAGCTCGTCCGGCGAACCGGTCCCGCCGGACATGCGCCTGCCCAGCAGAAACTCCGCCTCGGTCGCCTTGTCCTGGGCGACCAGGGCCCGCGCCAGCACGTCCGCGCCCGCCGTGGTGCCGGCGTGGCGTGCCAGCCGTTCGGCCAGCGGGGCGTCGCAGCGCGCCAGCGCGTCGGAGGCGGCGCCCACCACCTGGTCGCCGGGCACCGGGTCGCCCGCGGCCAGCTGCCACGTCACCGCTTGCAGCCGCGCCTGGTCCACGGCCGCCCGGCCGTGGACCACCGCGCGGGCGAGCGTGCGGTAGACGTCCCGGCGCTCGTCCGCGCCGGATCGGGCCCGGACGGTCTCGCCGTACAGCGGATGCCCCAGCCGGACCACGAGGTCGCGGTGTACCCGCTCGACCGCGATCAGTGCGCGCTGTTCCAGCTCCACCAGTACGGACGTGTCCACGAGCGCCTCGATCACGTCGAGCGACACCGGCTCGGCGTGCGCCACGTACGACAGCGCACGGGCCTCGTCACCGGTGAGGCCGCCGAGCAGGCCCGTGACCAGGTCGCGCAGCCCGTGCTGGGACGGTATCCGGCCCTTCCACCGCCACATCTCGCTGACCCGGCGCAAGGTTCCCGAGGCCAGGCAGGCCTCCACGAGATGGCGGAGGAACAGCGGGTTGCCTCGTGTGACGCGCCACAGCCGGTCGACGGTCAGCCCGTCGACCGGCCCGTCCAGCGCCGCGCCGAGCAGGGCGCCGACCGTCGCGCGGTCCAGCGGCTCGACCGCCGACGTCTGGACGAAGGGACGGCGCAGCAGAGCCGTGACGGCCGGTGCGTCCGTGCGGCCGGTCCTGGCCGTGGCGAGGACGCGCGCCCCCGCGGTGGCGGCCAGATGCTGGACCAGGGCGACGGACGCCTCGTCGAGGTGATGCACGTCGTCGATGACCACGACGCACGTGCGGTCGCCCGCGGCCTCGCGCAGCGCGTCGGCTGCGGCGCCGAAGACGTTCGCCGTGTCCCGGTGGACCTGTTCGGGCAGCAGGGCCGCCATCGTCGCGAACGGCAGGCCGCTCGACGCCTCGGCCCCGGCCGTCACGACGACGTGCATGCCCTCGTCACGGCAGCCGAGCACGATCGGGTCCAGCAGCCGGGACTTGCCGACTCCCGCCTCGCCGACGAGCAGCACGCCCGGCTCGCCCTGCCGTCCGAGCCGGGCCACGGCGGCCCGGGTCTCGGCCGCCCGTCCGACGAAGGGCCAGGCGGGGCGGTGGTTCCCGGCGCCGGCGCCGTGCCCGCCGTGGGGCTCGTCATGGGGTATCGCCTCCGGCGCGTCGCCATACGGGCGCACATGACCTCCCTCAACGCCGGAAGTTCATCAGGGGTCGATCTTTACCCACGATTATGGGAGGAATATCACGTGGAATCCGTGGCGGCCGATGAATAATCCAACTCACCGGCGCCTGGAGCCGGTGCGGGGAACGGCGATCGCGAGACAGCCGGAGGGTTGTGAACCGGCGCGGGGACCGATCGGCGGAAAATCGGCCAGACGGGAGCAGGCCCGGACATCCGGAGGTCATGATCGACGGTTCCGGAGCCTTCGACGCCCTTGGGGCCGTCGCCGGCGGGGGATGGCCCACGGCCGGCCGGGAGGAGGAGGTGCGCGAGATCCTCGCGGCGCTGGCGATGTCCCCGGGATCGGGGGTGCTCCTCACCGGTGAGCCCGGGGTGGGCAAGACCCGCCTCGCGGACCTCGTCCTCGACCTGTCCGCCGCGACGGGAACCCTGATCATCCGGGGCGCCGCGACCGAGGCCACCCGGGACATCTCCGGGGTGGGGATCGCCGCCCTGCGCGTCTCCGGTGGTTCTACCGGCTCCCCTTCCGGGCTTTCCGTCGTCTCCGGCCTGCTGGCCGGTGTGCGCGACGGTGCTCGCGACGTTGCTCGCGACGGTGTTCCGAGGGGCGTCCCGGGTGACGTTCACGACGCCGCCCTGGAAGGGGCGGGGGGTGGGGATCCGGCCCGGCGGATCGTGCTCGGCATCGACGACGTCGACCAGCTCGACGCGGCCTCGGCCGCCGTCGTGGGCGACCTCGTCAGGACCGGGGGCGTCACGCTGCTTCTCACCGCGCGCTCCGGGGCGCCTCTCGACGGCCCCCTCGCCCGGGTGTGCGGCAGGGGACCGCTGGTCGTACTGCCCGTGGCGAACCTCTCCCGTGCCGTCGTCCTCCACCTGCTCGCCGACGTCCTGGAAGGGCCGGTCGACGGGCTCACCGCCGACGTGCTGTGGCGGATCACCCGCGGGAACCCGCTGCTGCTCCGGCGCGTCGTCGGCATCGGCCTCGAAACCGGGGACCTCGCGCGATCGCGCGAGGTCTGGTCCTGGCGCGGGTCTCCCGGCGGCCACCCCCGCCTGCACGAGCTCGTCGCGGCCGACCTCGCCACGCTCGGTGCGGGGGAGACGAGGGCGCTGGAATACGTCGCACTGACGGGGTCCCTCCCCCGGGCGACGGCCGAGCACCTGGCCGGACCCGCGATCGTCGGGGATCTGGCGCATCGGGCCGTCATCACCCTCATCCCACGCGGGGGAACGGACGAGGTCACCATGTCCCATCCGCTTCACCGGCAGGCCCTGCTCGCCGGGATCGGACCCCTGCGGCGAAGGCAGAGATACCGGGAGCTGGTGACCGCCGCGGGCGAGGCGGGTGTGCCCGACCCCGGCGACCCGGCGGCGGTGCTCTGGCGACTGGAGGCCGACCTCGACGTCCCGGCGTCACAGGCGCTGGTGGCGGGTGGGCGCGCGCTCGCCTCGGGCGACCCCGTGCTCGCCGAGAGTCTCGCCCGTCACGTCCCCGGCGCGCCGGGCGCGGTCCTCCGGGGCCAGGCGCTGATCGCCCAGGGGCGGGCGGCGGACGGCGAGCGCCTGCTGGCCGACCACGGGGGAGGCACCGCCGAGACGGTGGCGCTGCGCTCGCTGAACCTGTTCTGGGGGCTCAGCCGGCCCGACGACGCGCACGAGACGATGGCACACCATCCGGGCACGGAACGATCCGCCGACCTCCGCGTGGCCGAACTCGGACTCGCGCTCTTCACCAGAACCACCCCGCTCGCCGGAACCGCGGCGCCCCTCGCCGGGACCGCGTCCGAGACCGAGCCGCCCACGCCCCCCGCCCGTGGCCCGTTGAACCCGTTGGTCGCCGATGCCGCCACGGTCCTGCGGGCCTACCGGCTCACCTTCCGCGGCAGGCCGGCGCGGGCGGCGGAGGAGTTCGACCGGGGGCCGCTGAGACTGCCGGCGCGGTGGCCCGCCATGCGGGGCTCGGCCGCGGCCTGCCACGTTCACGCGCTCGTCCTGGCGGGCCGGCTCCGCGAGGCGCTTCTCCTCGTCGACACCTACTACGAGGAGGCCGTACGACGCGCGGAGCCGTCGGAAGTCGCCATCGTCGGGCACGTGCGGGGTCACTGCCGGCTGTGGGCGGGCTCGCCGCGGCGGGCGCTCGCCCCGTTGCGGGAGGCGCGAGCGCTGGTCGACGAGCACGTACCGTTTCCGATGCGGGTCTTCATCGGCTGCGAGTACGCCGTGTGCGTCGCCGCCCTCGGACGCTCGCAGGAGGCGTTCCAGGAGCTGGACCGGCTCCGCGAGCTGATACCCGGCGATCTGGGACTGCGCGACAGGCTGGAGTTCAGCCGGATCCGGTTGCTCGCCCACTCCGGCCGGCTGGCCCACGCCACCGATCTCGCCAACCGGCTCGCCGACCGCTACCTACGCGACTCGCGGCTCACCACCGGGGTCGAGTGCGCCTACTACCACGTCCGTCTCCGCCCGTCGTCCAGGGCCGCGGCTCGCCTTCGGGAGGCCGCGGGCGCCTGCGACAGCCCGCTCTTCGAACTCTTCGCCGACCACGCCGAGGCGCTGACCACGCGCGACGGTGCGGTGCTGCGCGGCATCGCCGACCGGTTCGCCGAGCTCGGCTATCTGGGGCTGGCCCTGGAGGCCGCGAGTGCGGCGCCCGGCGGCGGCCACGCGGCACGACGGCGCCTCGACGACCTCGTCGAACGCTGTGACGGCCACCGTCCCCCGTGGCCCCCGTCCTTCGCGGGCTCTACGGCCCTGACCAGCAGGGAGCGGGAGATGTGCGAGCTGGCGGCGGCGGGGCTCAGCGACTCCGCCATAGCCGCGAACCTCGGCGTCTCGGTGCGTACCGTGACCAACCTGCTGGGGAGGGCCTACCACAAGCTGGGCGTCCACAGCCGCCGGCAACTCGGCGCCGTACTCCCGCTGTCACCGGACCGGGAGGGCGGCGGGTGACGGTGCCGCGGGCCCCGACCAGGCCCGGCCCGCGTGGTGACGCGGGCCGGACAGGGCCGGTGGCGATCAGTTGGCGCGCTTGGCGCGGGCGGTGGTCCTGGCGCGGGTCGAGGCGTCGAGGACGACCTTGCGGATGCGCACGTTCTCCGGCGTGATCTCCACGCACTCGTCCTCGCGGATGAACTCCAGCGCCTGCTCCAGCGAGAGCTGGCGCGGCGGGATCAGCGTCTCCGTCGTGTCGCTCGTCGAGGAGCGCATGTTGGTGAGCTTCTTCTCCTTGGTGATGTTCACATCCATGTCGTCGGAGCGCGAGTTCTCACCGACGATCATGCCCTCGTAGACCTCGGTGGTCGGCTGGACGAACAGCACGCCGCGCTCCTGCAGGTTCAGCATGGCGAACGGGGTCACCGGGCCCGGCCGGTCGGCCACCAGCGAGCCGTTGTTGCGGGTGCGCAGCTCACCGAACCATGGCTCGTAGTTCTCGAACACGTGGTTCACGATGCCGGTGCCGCGGGTCTCGGTCAGGAACTCGGTGCGGAAGCCGATCAGGCCGCGGGCCGGGACCACGAACTCCATCCGGATCCAGCCGGTGCCGTGGTTGGTCATGTGCTCCATGCGGCCCTTGCGGACGGCCAGCAGCTGGGTGATCGCCCCGAGGTACTCCTCCGGGCAGTCGATGGTCACCCGCTCGACCGGCTCGTGGACCTTGCCGTCGATGAGCTTGGTGACGACCTGCGGCTTGCCGACGGTCAGCTCGTAGCCCTCGCGGCGCATCTGCTCGACCAGGATGGCCAGCGCCAGCTCGCCGCGGCCCTGCACCTCCCAGGCGTCGGGGCGGTCGGTCGGCAGGACGCGCAGCGACACGTTGCCGACGAGCTCCTTGTCCAGCCGGTCCTTGACCATGCGGGCGGTGACCTTGGAACCCTTGACCCTGCCGACCAGCGGCGAGGTGTTGGTGCCGATGGTCATGGAGATCGCGGGCTCGTCGACCGTGATGAGGGGCAGCGGGCGCGGGTCGTCGGGGTCGGCGAGGGTCTCGCCGATCATGATGTCCGGGATGCCGGCGATCGCGATGATGTCACCGGGACCCGCCTCCTCGGCGGGCTTGCGCTCCAGCGCGTCGGTCATCAGCAGCTCGGTGATCTTCACTCGCTGGATGGTGCCGTCGGTGCGGCACCAGGCGACCTGCTGACCCTTCCTGATGGTGCCCTGGTGGACGCGGCAGAGCGCGATCCTGCCCAGGTAGGAGGAGGCGTCGAGGTTGGTGACGTGCGCCTGCAGCGGGGCCGTCGGGTCGTACGTCGGCGCCGGGATGGTGTTCTTGATCACCTCGAACAGCGGCTCCAGGTCCTCGGAGTCCGGCATGGCGGCGTCCTCGGGACGGTTGAGCGAGGCGCGGCCGGCCTTGGCCGAGGCGTAGACGATCGGGAAGTCGATCTGCTCCTCGGTGGCGTCCAGGTCGATGAAGAGCTCGTAGACCTCGTCCACGACCTCCTTGATCCGGGCGTCGGGGCGGTCGACCTTGTTGATGCACAGGATGACCGGCATCTTGGCGGCGAACGCCTTGCGCAGCACGAACCGGGTCTGCGGCAGCGGGCCCTCGGAGGCGTCGACCAGCAGCACCACGCCGTCGACCATGGACAGACCCCGCTCGACCTCGCCGCCGAAGTCGGCGTGGCCGGGGGTGTCGATGATGTTGAGCGTCATACCGCCGTGCTTGACCGCGGTGTTCTTCGCGAGAATGGTGATGCCCTTCTCGCGTTCGAGGTCGTTGGAGTCCATGACACGGTCGTCCACGTCCTGGTTGACGCGGAATGCGCCCGACTGCCAGAGCATGGCATCCACGAGAGTGGTCTTGCCGTGGTCGACGTGCGCGATGATCGCGATGTTCCGCAGGTCGTCGCGGCTGTTCAAAGGCATGATGGAGTCTCACTCTGTGATCGTGGAGGCGGCCGCGGAACCTGCGGCTCCCCCATTTTAGTTGATCCGGACAATCGCTCTCACGCCTCTGACAGATGAAGTGCGGCAATTCACGCTCCGAGCCCCCTGTTCGCGCCGGATGAGGTCGGTCGTGACCGGCTGCGGGGCGGGCGATCCCTAAGCTCGGATCCATGCCCTACGCGCCGTCGTTCCCCGTGATGCTCATGACCCGGGACAATCTGCGGATCGATGCCGCGCACACCCCGTCGCGCGGGGCGGCCGACCTCGGGATCGTGCTGGCCCACGGCTTCACCGGATCGCACAGGGAACGCGCCACCCGCCGCATCGCCCACGTGCTCAGCGGGTTCGGCGGGGTGGTGGCGTTCGACTTCCGGGGGCACGGCCGCTCGGGGGGACTGTCGACGGTGGGCGACCTGGAGATCCTCGACCTGGACGCGGCGGTGCGGCACGCGCGGGCGATCGGCTACCGCAAGGTGGCGACCGTCGGGTTCTCCCTGGGCGGGGCGGTGGCCCTGCGGCACGCGGGGGTGCTCGGCGGGGTGGACGCGGTGGTGTCGGTGAGCGCGCCGGCGCGGTGGTACTACCGGGGGACCCGGCCGATGCGCCAGGTGCACTGGGCGATCGAGAGGCCGGTCGGGCGACTGTTCACCCGGCTGGGCAAGAACACCCGGATCATGAAGGGCGTGTGGGACCCGTTGCCGCTGGCGCCGTACGCGGCGGCCGCGAAGATCTCACCGGCGCCGCTGCTCGTCGTGCACGGGGACGCGGACCCGTTCTTCCCCCTCGACCACGCGTACCAGATCTACGGGTACGCGAGCGAGCCGAAGGAGCTGTGGGTCGAGCCCGGGTACGGCCACGCGGAGTCGGCGGCCACCCCGGAACTGGTCCGCCGCATCGGTGGGTGGGCCGTCGCCCGTTTCGGTCCGCCGGAGGGTGTTTACTCCTCTTGAGGGTTGGTTACAGCGGGGGACGGGGCGCATGCGGAGCATCTATGTGGCGGGTCTCGGACGGGGAGACGGCAGGCAGATCGTCGAGCTCGGCCTGATGGAGCTGCTCACCCGGAGGGCCGGCCGCACGGGGGTGTTCCGGCCGATCACCGGGGACGGCGAGGACCGCATCCTGGACCTGCTCAGGAGCAGGTACCATCCCGCGGCGGCGGTGACGGGGGTGAGCGCCGAGGAGGCCGCGGAGATCTACGCGGAGCGGGGTGTCGAGGAACTCGTCGGCCGGCTGGTCGCCCGCTTCCACACGCTGGAGCGGGAGTGTGACGCGCTGCTGGTGCTCGGCAGCTATTTCGACACCGACGACCTGCCGCGCGAGCTGGGGTTCAACGCCCGCCTGGCCGCCGAGTTCGGCGCCCCGGTGATCGTGGTGGTGGGCGCGCACGGTGACGCCGCCGAGGAGATCGCGGCCGAGATGCGCACCGGCTACCAGGTCTTCTCCGACCTGGGCTGCACCGTGCTCGCGGTGATCGCCAACCGGGTGCCCGAGGGCACGGTCGTCGACTGTGAGCTCCCGGTCCCCTGCTACGCCATCCCCGAGCGGCCGTCGCTGTCGGCGCCGACCGTCGGGCAGGTCATGCGGGCGGTGGAGGCGGAGCTGATCCAGGGCGACGAGGACAGCCTGCTCCGCGACGTGTTCGGATTCGTGTTCGGCGGTGCGACGCTCCCGGTGTTCCTGGAGCACCTGGCCGACGGCGCGCTGGTGATCGCACCGGGCGACCGCGCGGACCTGCTGCTGGTCTCGCTGGCCGCCGAGGCGGCCGGTACGGTGAGACCGGCCGGGGTCGTGCTCACCGTGGGGGAGCGGCCCACGGCGGCCGTACGGGCGCTCACAGCCCGTCTGGCGCCCAGCATGCCGGTGCTCGCGGCCGACGGGGGCAGTTTCGAGGTGGCGACCATCCTGGCGGGCCTGGAGGGGCGGCTCACCGCGGACAACCCCCGCAAGATCGAGACGGCGCTGGGCCACTTCGAGGCCCATGTGGACGCCGCCGCCCTGGCCGACCGGATCGAGCTGACCCGCTCGAAGCGGGTCACCCCGATGATGTTCGAGCACACCCTGCTGGAGCGGGCGCGGGCCGACCGGCGGCACATCGTGCTGCCCGAGGGCGAGGAGGACCGCATCCTGCGGGCGGCGGACATCCTGCTGCGGCGCGGCATCGTCGACATCACCCTGCTGGGCAGGGAGGACGTGGTACGGCGGCGGATCGCCGACCTCGGCCTCGACCCGTCGGGCTTGACCGTCGTCGATCCGCTGACCTCGCCGCTGCGCGAGTCGTTCGCCCAGGATTACGCCGGGTTGCGGGCGCACAAGGGCGTCACCTTCGAGCGGGCCGTGGACGTGGTTGCCGACGTCAACTTCTTCGGCACGATGATGCTGCACCGGGGCCTCGTGCACGGCATGGTCTCCGGGGCCGCGCACACCACGGCCGCGACGATCCTGCCCGCCTTCCAGATCATCAGGACGGTCCCCGGCACCTCGATCGTCTCCTCGGTGTTCTTCATGTGCCTGGCCGACCGGGTGCTCGTCTACGGCGACTGCGCGATCAACCCCGACCCGGACGCCGAGCAACTCGCCGACATCGCGATCTCCTCGGCCCGTACGGCGGAGCGCTTCGGCGTCGAGCCGAGGGTCGCGATGCTGTCCTACTCCACCGGCGAGTCGGGCAGCGGCGCCGACGTCGACAAGGTCCGCGCCGCCACCGCCCTGGTCGCCGAGCGCGCGCCGGACCTGCTGGTCGAGGGGCCCATCCAGTACGACGCGGCGGTGGACGCCCGCGTCGCCGCGGCCAAGCTGCCCGGGTCGCGGGTCGCGGGCCGGGCGACCGTGCTGATCTTCCCGGACCTGAACACCGGCAACAACACCTACAAGGCGGTGCAGCGCTCGGCCGGGGCCGTCGCGGTCGGGCCGGTTCTGCAGGGACTGCGCCGGCCGGTCAACGACCTGTCACGCGGCGCCCTGGTCGACGACATCGTGAGCACCGTCGCCATCACCGCCATCCAGGCACAGGAGGTCACGCTGTGAGCCGGGTGCTGGTCCTCAACTCCGGGTCGTCCTCGGTGAAGTACCGGCTGCTGAGCGGTGCCGAGCACCTGGCCTCGGGAATGGTGGAGCGGATCGGCGAGCTCGGCTCTCCGGTGCCCGACCACCGGGCGGCCCTGAAGGTGGTCGCCGACCTGCTCGCCGCCGAAGGGCTGGGGCTCGACTCTCCCGAGCTCGTCGCGATCGGGCACCGGGTGGTGCACGGCGGCACGACCTTCGCCGAGCCCACACTGATCACCGACGAGGTGGTCAGGAAGATCGAGGAGCTCATCCCGCTCGCCCCCCTGCACAATCCCGCCAACCTGATGGGCATCGAGGTGGCGCGGCGGCTCCGCCCCGATCTGCCGCAGGTGGCCGTCTTCGACACCGCCTTCCACGCGACGATTCCCCCGGCCGCCTCGACGTACGCGATCGACCGGGGGGTGGCCGAGCGGCTGGGCGTGCGGCGCTACGGCTTCCACGGCACCTCACACGCGTACGTCTCCCGCCAGGCCGCGCTCCTCGCGGACCGGCCGGAGGCCAACGTGATCGTCCTGCATCTCGGCAACGGGGCCAGCGCCTCGGCGGTGTCCGCGGGGCGGTGCGTGGACACGTCCATGGGCATGACCCCGCTGGAGGGCCTTGTCATGGGCACCCGCAGCGGCGACCTGGACCCGGCGGCCGTCCTCTATCTGGCGCGTGCCGGAGGCATGTCCCTCGACGAGATCGACGTGCTGCTCAACCGCCGCAGCGGGATGCTCGGCCTCTGCGGTGACAACGACATGCGCGCGGTGGCGGAGCGGGTGAGCGAGGGCGACCCGGACGCCGAGCTGGCCATGTCGGTCTACTGCCACCGGCTCCGCAAGTACGTCGGCGCCTACTACGCGGTCCTCGGCACCGTCGACGTCATCGCCTTCACCGGAGGGGTGGGGGAGAACTCCGCGCTGGTCAGGGAGCGGTCGCTGGCCGGTCTCGGGGCGCTCGGCATCACCGTGGACCCGGCGCGCAACGTGCGGGGCGGCACGATCATCTCCCCTGACGGGGGCGGTGTGCGGGTCGCGGTGATTCCCACGGACGAGGAGTTCGAGATCGCCAGGCAAACTCTGCTGGTGGTTTCGCGAACCAACGGGAGATAAGGCACGTCTACCCATGGTGGACGTGCGAAATCCGCCGTGACCGATCCGGGGACACGGACCGTCGTTCGACGGGCCGTGGGACGGTCAGGCGGTTGCCCAGCGTCGCGGGGGCGTGCTGGGCCGTACGTCCGGCGGGGGGTGCCCGTACGGCTTACGGGCACCCCCCGAAGGCTCCGGATCAGCCCAGGCGGGCGATCGACTTGTACTCCAGGAAGGACGACAGTCCCTCGGGGCCCAGCTCGCGGCCGAGGCCGCTGCTCTTGAAACCGCCGAAGGGCGAGCTGGTCTCGATCATGTAGAGGTTGACGCCGTAGGTGCCGGCGCGCACCTGGCGGGCGACGTCCATGCCGTGCTCGGTGTCGGCGGTCCACACCGTCCCGGCCAGGCCGTAGTCGCTGTCGTTGGCGATCCGGATCGCGTCGGCCTCGTCCTCGTACGGGATCACCGCCAGGACCGGGCCGAAGATCTCCTCACGGGCGATGCGCATCTCGTTGGTCGCTCCGGCGAAGACGGTCGGGGCCACGTACCAGCCGCGGTCGTGGGGGCGGTCGAGGCCGCCGACGACGGCCTTGGCACCCTCGTCGATGCCGATCTTGATGTAGCCCTCCACCCGCTCCTGCTGCCGCTTGGCGACCAGCGGGCCGATACCGGTCGCCGGGTCGGACGGGTCGCCGACCGGCATGCCCCGCACCATCGCCGAGACCGCGTCCACGACCTCGTCGTAGCGGTTGCGCGAGGCCAGGATGCGGGTCTGGGCGATGCAGGCCTGGCCGTTGTTCATCAGCGAGGCGATCGACAGGAAGCCCATCGCGGAGGGCAGGTCGCAGTCGTCCAGGATGATCGCCGCGGACTTGCCGCCCAGTTCGAGCGTGCAGCGCTTGAGCTGCTCGCCGCAGATCGCCGCGATGCGGCGCCCGGCGGCGGTGGAGCCGGTGAAGGCGACCTTGTCCACGCCCGGGTGGGAGACCAGGTGCTCGCCCGCCTCGCGTCCGGCGGCGACGATGTTGACGACGCCGTCGGGGATGCCGGCCTCCTTGACCATCTCGGCCAGCGGGTAGGCGTCGAGCGGGGTCTCCGGCGCGGGCTTGACCACGATCGTGCAGCCCGCGAGGAGGGCGGGGGCCAGCTTGATCATGATGACGAACTGCGGGACGTTCCACGGGACCACGGCGGCCACCACACCGACCGGCTCGCGGCGTACGGTCACGGAGCCGAACGTGCCCGGGCGCTCCTCCTCGACGGGGAAGGTCTTGCCGAGCTCGGCGTAGTACTGGAGCATGCCGAGCGGCTGCGGGGCCTGGGCCATCTGGGAGAAGGTGATCGGGGAGCCCATCTCCAGCGTGATGATCTCGGCCATCTCGCCCTGGCGGGCCGCGTAGAGCTCGGCGAGCCTGGACAGGACGGCGGCGCGCTCGGGCATCGTCATCCGGGGCCAGGGGCCGTGGTCGAACGCCTGGCGGGCGGCGGCCACCGCCCGGTCCATGTCGGCGGCGGTGCCGTCGGGGACCCGGCCGACGACCTCCTCGGTGTGCGGGGAGATGACGTCGATGGTGCCGGTCCCGGCGGGGGCCACCCAGTCGCCCCCGATGAAGAGCGTGTCGTGCTGGCGCATGATGTGTTGCCTCCTGGTGGGCGGGCCAGAGTCACAATTTGAGCGAATGCTTGCTTGGATAGTGTCATCCGCAGGGAAGGGCGCCACAAGCCCCACCGCTGCTTGAGACCGAATCATGTTCTGTCGCTGATGGCAAGGGTGACAGAAGTCTCTGCCGGAGTCTCTGTCGAATGGGCGAGGTGGGGCGCCCTGTGCGAGGATTCATCAGGGTTAAACCAGTGACACGTCAGGAAATGTTTACTCAAATCACCCTAAATGGGCAGATGGTTCGTCAATGGTGCGCGAGTTCCTCCGTTCCGGTGGCGAGCTTCAAGATCGTCTTCTATAGTTTCGCTCCGTCCAAGAGGGGGGCGCCGGAGGTGAGCGAAGCGTGAGACCGACTCGCTCAGCGATTCTGGCCGCCCTGCTCGCGGTGCTGCTCCTGTCGCCGACCGTGGCGGGGGCGGCCCCGCTCCGCGCGGCCAGGCCGAACCCGGAGGCCGAGCTCAAGAGGCTGACCCAGGAGGCAGCCGAGATCAACAAGAACTACCGCGGCCAGGTGCAGAGCCTGGAGGAGACCCGGGTCCAGGCCAGCAAGGCCACCGTCAACGCCAGAAGCCTCAAACGCGCCCTGGTGGCCGCCGAAGCCGACATCGTGCGCTTCGCCCAGACCGCCTACATGGGCGGCGCCCTGGACGACGGCAGCCTGCTGAGCTTCCAGGGCGACCCCAGCATGGCCCTCAGCCAGGCCGCCACCATGTCCTACCTGGCCAGCCGCCGCGCCACCCAGCTCAACCGGGTCAAGAGCCTCATCAAGAAGGCCAAGACCGCGGAGAAGACCGCCGACGCGAAGATCGTCGCGCTTAAGAAGGACATCGCCGACCTCAAGCGGCAGCGGGTCAGGATCGAGGGACTGCTGGCCAAGTACGGCTTCCAGACCCCCTCGGGCAACGGCGGCCTGACCCCCCGCACGGTCACCATGCGCAACGTCGTGCTGCAGACCTTCCCCATGCCCTACGGCTACGGCTGCCTCCGCCCCGGCGACCCGGGCGACCACGGCACCGGCCGGGCCTGCGACTTCATGATGAGCACCGGTGGCCGCGTCCCCACCCCCGATGCCCTGGAGCGCGGCAACCGCCTCGCCCAGTGGGCCATCGACAACGGCAACAAGTACGGGGTCATGTACATCATCTGGCAGCAGAAGTACTACGACGTCCGCACCGGCGCCGGCTGGAAGATGATGTCCAACCGGGGCGGCAACACCGCCAACCACATCGACCACGTGCACATCTCGATGTTCTGAGCTGCTGGGCCCCTGACCTGCGGTGATCTCGTCATGTGGGGCCTTCAGGGCACATCCAGGGCACTTCACGCTTGATGATCTTCAGCTGGCACGCGATAGAAGGTAGGGGCGGGCGCGTGCCCGGAGAACCTCGCCCGAGGAGGATCGCGGTGCCCCTGATCTCTCGCAGCGACTGCGAGCTGAACGCCTACGACCGCACGTTCTTCGTGGTCGATGTGACGTTCGCCTACGATCCCGGTGACTTCCCGGGCGGCGGCTGGTTCGGAGCGATCACGAACTGCTGCCGCGTCTCCGCGGACGACGACCGCGTGAGCATCCGGCTTGAGGCGTGGGACGACGTACCCGAGGAGCAGCGCGAGCCTTGGGCGTGTTCCGGCCCGAAACCGGAGAGATCTGCGCGGCGGAGTTCTACACGGACTCGCAGGACGGGTTCCTCCTCCTGGACGAGTAGGTCCTAAGTCCGATCAGTTGATCGAGTGATGGACTGGGCGGTGGCCCGGTTGCGCCCGTAGGTCACCCGGCGCGGCAGGGGGCCGACGAATAGAGGCAGATGGGAAGTCGGCTTTCCGCATCCAGCACTACCCGGTCGCCCAGCGGTTCCCCGAGCCGGACGACGCCCTCGCCGGATGCGCCGACGCCCATGCACAGGCCGTTGCCGATGCGCTGTTGGCCCTCGATTCCGAGGACCACGACGTCGGGCCGCTCGTTGGCCCGCAGGTGGACGGTCGGCATCTTTCGGCCGAGGCAGACGCCGTAGTCGTAGTTCACCCGCAGCGTGCGCTCGTCGAGCACCTCGAAGCCGCGGACGTCGCGGGGCAGATGGTCACCAACGGCGTCTTCGACGGTGCCGAGCGTGGCCCGGTCGACCGCGACGTGGTCGATCGGGCCGGGCAGGTTGGAGAAGTACATCCGCCACGCCGGGACGGTGGCCATGCCGCGCAGGGTCCGCAGGCGCATGGTCGTGAAGGTGGCGCCGGTCATCTTGTACGCCCGATCGTCTTGGCTGGAGGCCTCCTCCTCGTAGGGGGACAGTGCGATCAGCGCCTGGCGTGCGCTGATCACGGAGACCTGCGTGGTGGAACCGTCGTCCCAGCGGATACGCGCCTCGTCCGGGGTCGGGGGGAGCGGGCCGGCCACGGCGAAGCCGTACTCCTCGTCACTGGAGATCCGCTGCTCCACGTCGTGTGGCATCTTGCTCAGGTCCTCCGTCGGGACGAAGCCGTTGCGCCAGATCTCCGCCGCGCCACTGGTCCGCCAGGTCCAGACGGCGCGGGCGGCGTGGTCATCGAAGGTGAGCTGTCCGACGAGGAGGTGGCCGCCGCTGACGAGCAGAGTCAACATCAGGAGCGTCACGAGTAATCGCAGCATCCGAAGATTATCGAGGGTCCCTGGGACCGACAGGGCACCCTGTAAGGCCGGCTCGACCTCGAACCGCACGGTGCCCGTACCCCGAGCTCGGTGCGCGGGACCACGTATCGCTCAGCGCCTCCTGGCACTGAGCGCTGCCATTTGGCCACAACCACGCCACCGCCCAGCCCATCACTCGATCACTGAGGTGATCTCAGCGATTTTCATTTCAGGTAGCTGTGTTCGAAGTGGGTGAGAACGAGTGCGGCTTTGACGATGTCGCCGATTCTGCTGGGGGCGACGGTGATGCGCTGGGGGGTGCGCCGGCGTTGTGTGAGCAGGGCGAAGCCTCGTTCTCCCAGGCAGCGCAGGGCGCGCAGGGGTGCGTTGCGGGTGCGGGTGTCGAGGGGCCGACCGTCGGCAGGTTGTCTGACCGGGGTGAGAGTGCCGATGCCGGCGCCGTCGTAGCCGGAATCGGCCAGGGTGGGAAGCCCGTCGGCGGCGGTCTTGTACAGCGCCCCCAGGACGTGTGCGCGGGCGGCGGCGCTCGGCCGACAGCAGCAGGGAGAGGTGGCAAACCAGCTCCCGAGGGACGTCGAGCGTGGCACGATAGGTGATCACGTGGGGCTTTCTGGACTGAAGAAGACTTGTGGTGAGACCTCTTCTACCGAAAGCTCCACGCCTATTTCATAGGCATCGCGATCCATCCCGATTCATGTCTGTCGACGTCGCTTTGAAGGCATCGAATCACAACTGCCCTTATTGATCCTGCCGAGATCACCTCATTGAGGGCTTTGTCTTTGTATTGCTGCCCACATCGTGGGCTACGCCTGCTGCGCTTCAGTGTCCCTTATTAGTACACGAATAACTCCACGACGGGTTTCAGGGAGATCCGCGCCGAGGCGTGCCAGGACACTTGCTGCATTACCCTGCCCCTCCCTAATGAGCCCTAACAGAAGGTGCTCGGTACCGATATGTACGTTTCCGAGCTGGGCGGCCTCGTGGCGTGACAACTCCAGGATCCGCTCCCCCTGCCGGGCAAAAGAGACCTCCCCTGTAGGTTCGTGATCCCCCTGTCCTATCCGCTGTTCAACCCTGGTTCGTACGTCCTGAGGGTCGATCCCCAGTTCTATTAGGACGGCTGAAGCAATCCCTGCATCAAAGCGGGTCAGCGCCAGCAGTAGGTGTTCAGAAGAGACCTGTCCATGGCGATGGGCGGCAGCCTCCTCCTTGGCCAAGTCGAGAACCTGGGTTGCGTTCTCGGTGAGCAGGCGATCTAAGGGCATGCGTAAGACTTTCCTTCTTCTCCACACTCTCCGCATGGATTTTCTCCTATATACGGGACTGAATCGAAGATCCGGACGTCAAGCATATTATCTTACATGGTGAAATTTCACTGGGCAATACTAAGGTGATATCAATGAATTCCCGGTAGGTGGCCGTGCTCGAAGTGGGTGAGGACGAGAGCCGTGCGGGCGATGTCGCTGATTCGGCTGGGACTGACGGTGATGTGCTGGAGAGTGCGCCAGCGGCCTTTAAACAGGGCGAATCCGCGTTCGCCGAGGCAGCGCAGGGCGCGCAGGAGTCGGTTGTAGGTGCGGTTTTCGGGGCTGAGGGTCTGGTGGTCGGCGGGTTGTTTGATTGGCGCGTGGATGCCGGCGCCGTCGTAGCCGCCTGTCAGCGAGGGTGGGCAGGCCGCGTGCGGCGGCGTACAGCGCGCCCAGGACGTGGGTGCGGGCGGCGGTCAGGTCGTGGACGGAGCCGGGCTCGACGTCGGCGATCCACAGCGGCAGTCCGCTGGGTGCCGACAGTGCTTGGAGGTTGCCGGCGGTGGGCCTTGCCGGTGAAGGCGGCCCTCAACACATTCGCGATCACCTTCGACGGACGCTTGTCAGCCGGCCAGAAGTAGACAACCAAAACGATCAGTTACACCGTTTGATTGGCTCTGGCTCACTTTCGGTGGTAACGGAACGTGTGCATCAAGCTGACGTCGAGGAGCTGGGCCTCCACGATGTGGCCGGCTCGGGCTAACGAGCCCGATGGCTACCTTCTCGGCTCGTACCGCATCGCCACCGCCCCCGAGGGGAACTCCAGCCGGCTCACGAGCTTCAAGTCGACATACTTCGATAGCCCCGAGAACAATGCCGGCCCGTGGCCCGCGAGCCGGGGATGCACCACGAACTCGTATTCATCGATCAATCCCAGCTCCGCCAACGCCAGCGGCAGCTTCACGCCTGACACGAACAGTCCCTTACCCGACTCCTGCTTGAGCTGCTGAACGGCCTTGCCCAGATCCCCGCGCACGAGCTCCGCGTTCCAATCGACCCGCTCCAGGGCGCTCGACACGACGTACTTCTTCACCGCGTTGATCGTCTGGGCGAAGGGTTCCATCCAATCAGGCCTCGACCCCGTCGGCGCCGGCGGCCGCCACGCTTCCTCCATCATTTCGTACATCACCCGGCCAAAGAGAAGTGCATCGGCCCGGTCGAGGTTCTCGGTGTGGTGACGATGCAAGTCTTCGTCCGCGGGAATCGCACGATGATCGCAGCACCCATCCAATGTGACGTTGATGGAATACCGAAGGGGTCGCATTTCGCTCGCCTCGTCGCGTGTGGTCATGGGCGTGGTCTCCTCGTGGCCGGCGGATCCGGTCTGATGAGGGACGCACCACAAGCGGTACGTCGCCCCGGTCATGGCCAGCAGCATATGGGGAGCTACCCCGGCTATGCCGGACGCGGATTTGGCCCGGACGCGGTACGTGCGGTCTGCCGGTATGGCTTCGAGAAAGAGAATCACGCGGCTCACCATCTCCACCAGAAGGTCTGATTCGTTGACGAAGGCCGACTGCGCCAAGTCTTCCGGCACGAAGGTAGGTGGTGCGACAAGTACACGACGGGCCTGGTCGAAGACGAGCTTCACTGACCCGGGTCAGCTCCTCGATGAGCATCGCCTGAACGCCATGATCCAGTAAATTCGCAAGGTAAGTCTGACCAGAATCCGAGCCCCGCGGCCGGATATACCTTGCGAGCAGCACGTCAAGAAATCGGCCGCTCGCAACCTTCAGCTGGATCGGACAAGGAAAGTCGGAACGGCGGGGCTTCTTCGCGTTTCTGGCAGGATGATCTCCCTGCGTCCCCCCACGAAGGACATCCCCATGAGGCGATGGCTCGCCCTCGCAGCCGCCACCCTGATCGCATCCGTGTCCGCCGTCGTACCCGCGGCCGCGCAGACCGGCCCGCCCGACCCGGCGCAGGCGGTCAAACGGCAGTTGCGGGCCCAACACGGTGTGCAGATCGCCGAAATCTCGCGCACGATCTTTAAAGACACGACCTCGACCCGAGACCGGCTCACCAGCAGGCTCCAGCTCGGCCCCGCCGGTCCCGTCGCCGTCGACACCTCTATGCAGTCGGTGCTTGACGCGAAGAGCGCGAAGGCGGCGGAAACCAACGAACTGCTGGCCGACCTGGCAAGCCCGTTCCACATGACTGTTGTCAGCGGGTATCTGTACATCTCCGGCATCTACTCGCTACCTCAGGGCAAGACCTGGTCGAGGTCAGTGCTGCCAAGGTCCGCCGTCGACTATGCCAGCCAGCAGACGGCGGTTAACGTGTTCGACCCGGCTGCCTTAAAGACCCTGCTGAGGGGGGCGACGGTCAAGCCGGTGTCTGGCGGGTTCTTCTATCAGGGCACACTTGCCAAGCCGAAGATTTATTGGCGTTTGTGGACTGATGCCACGGGTCTGCCCAAGCGATTGTTGACCAACAAGCGTGTGGCCGGCGAGAACAGGCTTGCGAAGATCGAGAGGGTCGACACCCGTTACACCGATTGGGGGATGCCGCTCGTGGTTGTTCCTCCGCCGGCCGATGAGGTGATCGACTACGAGGATCTGGAGGATCCCTTGGGTCTCTCCGTGCCTGAGCCGAAGGAGCTCATCAACACGTTGCGGTAATGACCAGGGAGCCTCGCTTGTCCTTCGGCGGAGGATGGGCGGGGGCTCCTCGTGCGGACGGAGGTCAATTCTTCGAGCGGACCGCGAAATCGACCGATGCGACCGTGTCGCCTGCGACTTCCAAAACCCATCGGTAGATATGCCCCGGTTGAAGAGGCAACGGCGGAAGCGCCATGCAGAAGGCGGCGTTTAGCGGGATCTTCCCGCCCATGCCGTCTAGCTGTGTTGCCTCTGACACTGTGAATGCCCCGTCGAAGCTCAAGGGCTGGTCACTGTCAGCAAAGGGGCGCACGTCCTGGTCCGCTGCATCAACCAGGCGGAGCCGGAACTGGATCTCTCCACTCAGCTCACCCCACGGCGCACGGAGAAACGCAGAGATGGCCGCCGGTGGAACGTTCGGACCCGTTATCGACCAGCCGGTGCCCAGCAAGTCGACCTTGCTCGAACCCGTGTCCGCGTTCGCTGCGTCCGACAGGAGGAGAAACGCCTCCATCAGCTCACCGCTCTCAGCCTCATCGATACGGCCGGACTTAGGCTGCCGGTACGACAGATCTGTCGTACCGGCAGCCTTTGTCCCATTCTCAAGGAGGAACAGTGAGACACCAGGAGCGTCTGTGGCACCTCGTCCGGTCATACGGCATGGGCCAGGAGTTCCTGGCCGTATGGGTGGAGAACTGGGGAGTGCGTGACACCGCGCGGCTCATGGGCGCGGATCTCGGGAGCGAGGTTCAGCTGAGCTGGGCGGAGCTGGGACAGAACAGCTTCCCCGAAGACCGCGGTGTGGTGTGGATCGGTCAGCTGAACGACAGGTGGACCCAGGTGCTTCAGTACCAGGGCGTCGAGTCCATCGACGCTCTCGCCGAGTTATCGACGGGAGGCCGGGCGCTCGGGCTGAGCCGGCACGTGAACGACCCGGGAACCATCCTGTATGCGGTCAACGGCGGCTACGTGACGGAAATGAACATCACCCGGCCCAAGGGCCGTCGCGGAAGCGACCCGCACGCCCTCGACGCCTACGCCGAGGGCCTGCGGCTCGACTGGGCCGACACGAGCTGGCGAACCGACCCTGACCTCCCCGCGGGCTGGCTCGAGTACGCCGAATGGTCGGAGACGCACGCCGAGGAGGACGAGGACGAGGACGTGCCCGACGAATGGGGGGACCTGATGCAGCTGTCGCTCGACGGCTACAGCCCGCCCCTCGCGGAGTGCGTCACCTCCGCCTTCACGCTCATCGGCAGAGTCACCGGCCGGGAGTTCGGCCGCGACTGGATGCGGGGCGCGCATTCCTGCTATCTGATCGAGTAGTACTGAGTCGAAGATCAGTCGGGTTGGGCGGGACCGTACGGGGTCAGGTGATCAAGGAGCATCGCCACGGAACGGTCTCCTGCCTTTCGTCCCTGCCCCGTGAGAGCACCGAAGACAGCGACAGGTCATCGCTCAGTCTCATGATCGAGCGGGTTTCGCGCATGGCTGGACCCGGCGCTGGAGGCCCTCCAGATCTGGGAGCACAGGGCACATGGGCACGAGAAGCAGTGAAGGCCAAAAGCCCGGCTTAGAACGCTTTCCAGGGGATCACCGCAGGTCGGTCACCATGACGGAGCAGACTCGATGTGCTGAAATGGAAAAGGAACCAGGATCGCTGATTCAGGCCCCTTCGCCGTGCCGGGGTCGTTTCCCTGCCAGGAGGCCGACGCGGGTCAGGCGTAGCGGAAGATAATCAAAAAAGGTGCCTACGGCCATCAAGAAGATGGCCGTCGCACCGATGACCAGGCTTCGGAGCCGGTAGTGATGGTGAACACCTGTGCCGGACGATTGCGGTGCTCCAGGACGTGGTTACGCCCTGACGCCTTCGAAGCGCCCCAGGCGCGTCGCTCAGCGCTCGCGCCGGCGCCGGGCCTTACCGCTCACTCCGCCGAACAGCGCCAGGCCCCTCACCACGACCACTGGCGCCGACGGGTCGACGTCTGGGCTGCTGTGCACGTCGAAACCGCCGAAGATGCCGATGCCATGGCAGCGCACCTCCGTCCCCTCGGGCACGATGATCTCGGCCCCACCGAAGATCGCGTTGACCGTGATCTCGACCTCTTTCGCCTCGAACTCGGCGTCGGTCAGGTCAAACCGCAGGCCGCCGAAGACGGCCAGCGCTTTGGTCCGCCGCCGCATCCGCCAGCGGCCCTTGCGCTCGGCACCGCCGAAGATGGCGACGATGTTCTCGGGCTTGGAGTTCGCATCCGGCAGGTAGGACACCGGGGTCGCGGCCGGACGGTGCCGGTCGACCTGTAGGTCGCGGGTGAGGACCTCGAGCTCCCCCACGGTCTTGGCCTGGTAGAGCCTGTCCAGGCGCTCGGAGTACTCCTCGTGGCTCAGCTGACCGGTGCTCAGGGCTTCACCGAGCAGGGTGCTGACCTGCTCCCTATTGCTGTCCGAGGCGCGCAGGTGTGACATCTGGGAGTCCCTACGCTGAGGGGGATTTTCCATGCTGGCCACGATAGTTCTCATTCATCCTGACGGGGAGCTTGCCAGGGGGTTCGGTCACGTCCAGCTCGCCCGCGGCCTCTGGATGCCGACGAAGGGCCGGCAGTGTGGCGGCAGGCCGGGGAGCGGGCTCGGTCCGGCAGAGAGGGCGGGTGCGGCGAGCGGGGCGGGGAGACGGGCCGGCCGTAAGGCCGGCACCGCGCCCCGACCCGGCTCAACCGGCAGGTTCCACCGGGCCGGGCCGGAAATCGTCAGGACCGCCAATTGAGGGATCTGGACACCGCGCCCCACGATGGGCACCCCGTGCCATCCGCCCGATGTGAGAGGTTCACATGTCTTCGAACGCCCTCGCCGTCTCGGTCGTCTACCCGTTGCAGATCAGCCATCCGGACGTGGTCGTGCCGTTCGCCGACTTCGTGCTCCGTTCGGGGGCTGAACGCCTGTGGCTGGGCCAGTCACTGAACGTGGACACCCACCTGGCGGCCGCCTACCTGGCCGGGCGCGGGCTGCGCGTGCCGATGGGCTCCAGCGTCACGCTGCTGCCGCTGCGCCATCCCTACCAGGCCGCAGTCGAGGCCAGGTCGCTGGCCGTGCTCACCGGCCGGCCGTACGTCGCGGGCTTCGGCGCCGGTGACCCGGAGTTCACGGCGAACCTGGCCGGCCGGCCGTACCGCAGCCCCCGGCGGGCGGTCGAGGAGTACCTGTCGGCGGTACGCGCCCTGCTCGACGGCCGGGCCGTCGAGCACGAGGGCGAGCACTTCACGGTGCATGGCATGCTGCTGCCCGCCGAGCATCCTGGGGTCGAGGTGGGCGCGGGCGTGCTGCGGCCCATGATGGCGCGTACGGCGGGGGCGGTCGCGGACGTCGCAATCACCTGGCTGGTGCCCGCCGGATATCTGGGCGGCGTCCTGCTCCCGGCGCTGCGGGCCGGGGCGCAGGGTCGTCCCCGGCCGCCCCGGGTGGTGTCCGTCGTGCACGTCGCGGTCGAGCGGCCGGGGCGGGACATCGGGCGGCTCGTCCGGGTGGCGACCGGCGCGCACCTGGAGGCCGGGCACTACGCCGACATGCTGCGCCGGGCGGGGGTTGAACTGGCGGGTCTCGGCCCGGCGGATGTCTCCAGGGCACTGCTGGACGCCGGGGCGTTCGTGGCGGGCAAGCCCGACGAGATCGCGGCCGAACTGCGCCGGTTCCACGAGGCCGGCGCGGACGAGGTCGTGCTCAACTCCTGCGGCGTGCTGGCCACCGAGGGTCCCGGCGCGGCGCTGGCCGACCTGGCCGATGTGCTGGCGGCCCTCGAGTAAATCGGCGTAATCGACAATAGAGCCATGTGGTCCTGAAATGTCAGGATGAATGTGTGTGACAGAGTCCGGCGCCGGAAGAGGAAAGCCGGGCGGGCCCCGACGGTTGAACGCCGGAAAGACCACCCCGGATTTCCGCTCGTCACATGCGCCAGCCCATTTGGCCTAACGGCCAGAAATGAAAAGGTGGAGACACATGTCTGCTGTCAGGGACCAGTTCGACCTGGACGTCCGCGTCGCCAAGCCCGGGGACATCGCCGAGCCCGACTCGATCAGCGTGGTGACCCGTCTGGTCTGCACCCGGGTGACCTGCCGTAGCTGCACCTGTGTGAGCTGCATCACGCAGTGCCCGCTCGGCTGCTGGTAGTCCGCTGAAAGGGTCCGCCGCGCTGGAATCTCGGCGGCCCCGCCCGAGCCGCCGTGTCCGTGCAGAAAACTCGCGGGCACGGCGGCCGCACACCGCGGGAACGGCTCAGGTAAGACGGGTCGCGATTTCGGAAAGCCGTGCCATCCGAAAACGGCAATACGCCCGGCGAGCCGTCGGCGCGTCATGTGCGTCACGAATGACGGCCTCCGGAATCACGTCCCACAATATGCCGTCCGGCCCGCGAGCCAGGAATAAGGAAGCGTTTTCCGATCGTCGCGTCGGAAAGCCGTGTTCGGGGGTGTGGATGGATCCGCCGCGCTGGAATCACGGCGGGCCCACCACTGAAGCCGCCGTGCCCCGCCAACGCCTCACGCCGCGGGTACGGCGGCCACCTCTCATTAAAGCTTTTTCCACCGGCCCTGTCGCCCGAGGTGGCGATCAGGAGTCCGCCGACCGGCGTCCCGGCTCCCGGTTCGTTACCGGGATGCGCCCCTCACCAGGCCCGCCGGTTGCGCGACCCATAGGGAGATCCGTGAGCACACTTGTCGAATCCGGGCACGTCACCAAGGCGCTGTCCGAAGCGGCCAGGAAGACCGCCGAGCTCATCGCGCGCAGGCTCGCCGACCCCGAGGTGGTGCGGTTGGCCGTGGCCAGGTCCGAGCAGACCGCTCGGTACCCCTTCGGCTGGGGCGGTGCCTCCCTGTACTCGGGACACGGGAGCAGCGCGCTGCTGTTCCGCCAGGCCGCCAGAGCGCTGCCTGACGACGCCGAGCACTGGCGGGACCTCGCCCACGAACAGGTGGTCACCGCCGTGCGCAGCACTCACGAGGAGCCGCTGGCCGACGCCGGTATGGCCGCGGGCACGGCCGGTCTGGCGCTCGTCCTGGCCGACGCGGCGAGTGACGACCCGCGGTACGAGGCCGCCGCCCGCGGTCTGGACCGCAAGCTGGCCGACCAGGTGCTCACCGCCCCGTCCTGGCGGCGCGCCGGGGGAGCCGGTGGAGTGGCCGACCACGACTACGACGTGATCGTGGGCGCCACGGGCAGCCTCACCAGGATGGCCGACGCGGACTCGGCCGAGCCCGTCGCCGCGGAGGCCGTCCGCCGACTGATCGACGATCTGCTGTGGCTGTGCGACGGGACGGGGGAACGCCGGCCGTGGTTCATACCGCCGGAGTTCTTCCCCGCGGAGGACTACCACGAGGCCTATCCGCACGGGTACGTCAACCTCGGCCTGGCCCACGGGATCCCCGGCCCGCTGGCCGCGCTGGCCCTTGCCCGGCGCGCCGGGCACGGCGGCGAGCCGGTGCGCACCACGATCCGACAGGTGGCCGACTACCTCGTGGACGCCGCCATCGCCGACGAGCACGGCCCCAGCTGGGCCATGGGGATCCCGCTCGACGCCTCCGGCGCGGAGCACCGGCACGGTCTTGCCCCGGCCCGGGTCGCCTGGTGCTACGGCACCCCCGGAGTGGCCTGCGCCCTGCTGCACGCCGCCGACGCGCTGGACGACCACGCCCTGCGCCGGTTCGCGAGCTCCGCGCTGGAAGGCGTGCTGCACAGGTTCGCCGGCGAGGGCCACTTCAGTTCGGCCACCCTGTGCCACGGAGCGGCCGGCCTGCTGGCGATCTGCGCGCGCTTCGCCAGGGACACCGACAGCGCCGTGGCGCGCCGGACGCTCCCCGTCCTCACCGAGGCCGTGCTGGAGCACTGCGACCCCGACCTGCCGCTCGGCGTCCAGGACCTCGAACAGCCGGGCGTCCTGCTGGACAGTCCCGGCCTGCTCACCGGTGCCGCGGGGGTGGCGCTCGCCCTGTGGTCGGTGTCCGTGTCGGCGTCCACCCGATGGGAACGGGCGCTGCTCATCAGCTGACCGAACCCGGCGACAGAGCGACGAGAGCGACGGAGAGGGCAACCGATGACGAACACCCCCGCATCCCGGCTGTACACCCCGGCCGGATTCTTCCTGCTGCGCGCCCCCATCATGCCCGTCCAGACGTTCACCGGACTGCTCTCCGGTGACGGTGGCGCGGACGGCGCCAGGGAACGACTCAGGTCGCTCAGCGAGCACCCCCGCTTTGTGCAGGCGCTGCACGTGGCCAGCCCGAGCATGACCGCGGGTCTCGCGCACCTGTCCGGCGCCGACGAGAAGCGCGTGGCCCGGGCCTACTCGACGCTGCTGCGGTACGGGACCAGGATGGCGACCAGGCCGACGCCCTATGGCCTGTTCTCCGGCGTGGGCGGGGGCCGGTTCGCCGGGACCACCTCCCTCCACCTGGCACGCGACCCGCTGGCCCGCACCCGTACCCGGGCGGACGCCGGCTGGCTGCTGTCCCTCATCAAGGAACTGGAAGAGGACGACACGCTGCGCGACGGTCTGCACGTGGGCGTCAACCCGATGCTGTACCGGGTCGGGGACCGTGCGGTGCTGTCGTTCGCCGACGTGTACGGCACGGCCGACAACCGGCACGTGGGGTTCCGGGTCACGGCGCCGGTCGAGCTGGCGCTCGGCATGGCCGCCGTGCCGGGCACCACGTACGCCGAGATTGCCGAGCGGATCGCCACCGACGTGCCGGGCGCCACCCCGGACAAGGCCCGTGCCCTGCTGGCCCAGCTGTGGGACCTGCACGTGCTGATCAGCGATCTGCGGCCGGCGATGACCGCGCCGCTGTCCGAGCTGGATCTGCTCAAGCGGCTGGACGGCGTCGCGGGCACGGAGGCGGTGCGGGCCGGCCTCACCGAGGTCAGAGAACTCGCCGACGCGATCGACGACGCGCACGGTACGGCGGGGACCGCGGCGCTGGACCGGCTGTCCGCCCGGCAGCGCGCCATGACGCCCGGCAACACCCGGGAGACCTACCAGGTCGACGCCGCCCTCGCGGCACGCGGCGAGCTGTCCCGGCAGGTCGCCACCGTGGCGGCGGAGGCCACCGACGTGCTGCTGCGCCTCGGCGTCACCCGGCGCCGTCCGCACCACATCGTCGAGTACCACAGCGCCTTCCTGGAGCGGTACGGCGTGGACGCCGAGGTGCCGCTGCTGGAGGTGCTCAGCCCGGAGACCGGCCTCGACGCCCCGCCGACGTACACCATGCCGCCCCGTGCGGTCCCGCTCGCCGCGGTCCCCGAGGAGGACAGCCGGCGCAGGGACCTGGTGTTCGCCTCCCTGGCGGCCGACGCGCTGCACCGCGGGCTCGCCGAGATCGAGATCACCGATGACCTGCTCGCCCGGCTGACCGCCTGGCGGCCCCCAGGGGAGCGGACCGCGCTGCGGCCGTCGCTGGACATCTACGGGCAGATCGCGGCCGAGTCGCCGGCCGCGATCGACGCAGGGGAGTGGCGGTTCGTCGTCTCGCCGGGCGCGATGACCGACGGCGGTCGTACCTTCGGGCGGTTCTTCGACCTGTTGGACGAGGAGTCGGTGGCCCGGCTGCAGGAGTTCGCGCGCGCGGAGGAGGAACTGTACCCCGATGCGATCTTCGCCGAGTTGAGCTACGTGCCGCCGCATGGCAGGGGCGGGAACGTCACCTTCCATCCGCCGCTGCGCCGCTACGAGATCTGCATCAACACCTCGCCCTCGGTGGTCCCCGAGCACCGGATCGCGCTGGGCGACATCCTGGTGGGCGCCACCGCCGACCGCTTCTACCTGCGCTCGGCCCGGCTCGGCCAGGAGGTCTATGTCACCCAGGGCCACATGCTCTCCGCGCAGAACGCGCCGAACGTCTGCCGCCTGCTGATCGAGCTGTCCCAGGACGGCTTCATGCCGCACGTGGGCTTCGACTGGGGCCCCGCCGCGGCCGCGCCGTACCTGCCCAGGGTGGTCCGCGGCCGGGCGGTGCTGCACCCGGCGCAGTGGACACTCACCTCCCGAATGCTGGGCGAGGGCGACTTCGGCGCCGGGCTGGCGCGGTGGCGGGAGACCTGGCGGGTGCCCAGGTACGTCTACCTGTCCTGGATGGACAACCGGCTGCTCCTGGACCTGGAACACCCACTGTGCGCGGCCGAGCTTGAGGAGGAGCTGCGCAGGGCCGAGCGTGGCGGCGCGGGGAGCCCTCTGGTGCTCCAGGAGATGCTTCCCGGCATGCCGGAGGCGTGGCTCGGCGACGACGCCGGCGGGCGGTACCTGAGCGAGATCGTGGTGCCCATGCTCGCCAGGGATCCGGCGCAGGTACGCCGCCCCCCGATCTCGCAGGTGCCCCCCGCCGGCACCCTGCCCGCCGTGCCCCGCCGCCGCCTGGTGGGCGACGAGTGGGTCTACCTCAAGCTGTACTCCGCGCTCAACCAGCACGACGACGTCATCGTCGGGCCGCTGCGGGAACTGGTCGCGGGGCTGCGCGCGGACGGCCTGATCGACCGCTGGTTCTACATCCGCTACTGCGACCCCGGCCCGCACCTGCGGGTGCGGGTGCGGGTGCGGGGCACGGACCCGGCGGACATCGCACAGGTGACCACCCGGTGCATCGCCTGGGCGCGGGAGTGCGTCAGGGCCGGCCTTGCCGCGGACCTCGCCCTGGTGGGCTACGACAGGGAGATCGAGCGGTACGGTGGCCCGCTGGCGATCGGCACCCTGGAGGAGGTCTTCACCGCCAACAGCGACGTGTCGGCCGAACTGGCGGCCCTGCTACGGGTCGGCCTCCAGGGGCTGGAGCCCGACGTCCTCGCCGTCATGGCCGTGCACCACCTGTACCGCGACTGGGGCCTGGACCCGCTGCGGATCGCCGGCGACCAGGAGATGGACATCGCCGATCCGATCCGCAAGCGCTTCCGGCAGATCCAGCGCACCCTGTGCGACCTGGTCGAACCCTGGGACCGGCACCCCGATCCGGTCGCCCGGGCACACCTGGGCACGCTCCGCCAGGTCTTCGCGCTCCAGCGGGACACGTTGGCCGCCGCAGGCACACGGGTACGGAACCTGGCGGACGAGGGCCGCCTGGTCGGCGACGAGCGGCGCATCCTGGCGAGCCTGGCCCACATGCAGATCAACCGGCTACTCGGAATGGACCAGGACCGCGAGCGGGCCGTCCATGCGCTGTGGCTGCTCGCCATCCGGGCCGTGCGGGGACGGCCCCGGCGGTGAACCTTTGTCAGACGTTTCTGGGTAACGGATCGGGAGACGCGGTCGCCGTCTCCACGGTGGCGGGTGGAAGAGGTTCGGTGAGGAGAAGATGATGGTGTCGGACACGCAATCCGGCCGGCAGGGAAAATACTGGGCGCGCGCCCTGCGGCTGCTGTGGGAGGTCAACCCGCGGCACGTGGTGGGGGTCCTCACGCTGACGGCGGTGACCTCGGTCATCCCGGCTCTCAACGTGTACCTCACGGCGATGGCCGTGCAGGCCGTGGCGGACGCGGTGACCGATGGCGACGGGTTGCGCACGGCGCTGTGGGCCGGTGGCGCGCTGGCCGGCCTCATGGCGCTCGCGCACTTCTTCGCGGTCGGCCGCAACTACCTTGAGACGCTCCTGCAGTACCGGATGGCCAACCAGGTCAACGAGCGCATCATGGCCAAGGCCATCCGCCTCCAGTTGCGCCACTTCGAGGACCCCACGACCTACGACGGTCTCCAGCGGGCGACCCGTGAGGCCGGGTTCCGGCCGTACCAGATCTTCGCCGACCTGATCGCGGTCACCTCCAACGCCGTCTCCCTGGTGTCGGTGACCGTGGTGCTGCTGTCCTGGGACGTGCGGGTCGCGCTGGTGGTGCTGCTCGCCCCGGTGCCGACCATGGTGGCCAACCTGTTCTTCGGCAGGCTCGGCTGGAAGATCGAGCACGACCGTTCCGCGGACCGGCGCCGTACGACGTACCTGCAGTACCTCGTGACGACCGACCGAACATTCAAGGAGACCCGCCTGTTCGACCTCGGCCCGCTCTTCCTGGAGCGGTTCCGGGCGATGGTGGGCCGGTTCTACGCGGTGGACCGCCAACTGGAGGGCCGGCAGGCCGTGGCGTCGGCGCTGCTCGGCCTGCTGAGCGTGGCCGCGGCCGGCGGGGCGGTGCTGTTCGCGGTGTCCACCACGGTCGGCACCGGCCAGGTGGGTCAGTTCGCGGGGTACATCGCGGCGATCACGTTGGTGCAGGGCGCGCTGGGATCGCTGTTCGGCGGCATCGCCCAGCTGTACGAGCACAACCTGTTCCTGGGCAACCTGTTCTCCTTCCTGGACATCCCGGAGGACGCGCTCCCCAGCGGCAGCAGGCCGTTCCCCGCCACCCTGACCAAGGGCGTGCAGTTCAGGAACGTCACCTTCGCCTACCCCGGTACCGACACCCCCGTGCTGTCGAACCTGAACCTGTTCCTGCCCGCCGGCCAGTGCGTGGCCCTGGTCGGCCAGAACGGCGCCGGCAAGACCACCCTGGTCAAGCTCCTGGCCAGGTTCTACGCGCCGACCGGCGGCGAGATACTGATCGACGGCCACCCGATCGAGGAGTACGACCTGGAGGAGCTGCGCCGCAACGTCGGCGTGATCTTCCAGGACTTCGTGCAGTACGAGGCGTCGGCCAGGGAGAACATCGGCTTCGGCAGTGTGGCGGCGCTGGACGACAACGAGGCCGTCCGGCGGGCCGCCGGCCAGGCGGGCGCCCTGCCGTTCATCGACGAGCTGCCCAAGGGGCTCGACACCCAGCTGGGACGGTGGTTCGAGGGCGGCAGGCAGCTGTCGGGAGGGGAGTGGCAGAAGGTCGCGCTGGCCCGCGCCTTCCTGCGGAACGCGCCGATCGTGGTCCTCGACGAGCCGACCGCCGCGATCGACGCCGAGGCGGAGGCGGAGATCTTCGGCCAGATGACCCGCCTGACCGACCGGTCGACCACGCTCATGATCGCCCATCGGTTCTCCACGGTGCGGGTGGCCGACCACATCGTGGTCATCGACCATGGCAAGGTGCTCGAAGAGGGCACCCACGCGGAGTTGATGGACCGGGAGGGCGTCTACGCCAAGCTGTTCAGACTCCAGGCGGCCGGCTACCTCGACCAGCCCGTCGAGGCCAGGGCCTGAGTACGCGTACCGCTCGGCCGGGGACGCCTGGCCGAGCGCTACGCGGGGGTCACCGGCGTGGCCAGGTGACCGCGGCGAACACCACGGAGCAGACCAGGAAGCCCGCCGACACCACGGCCAGCCCGCCCCAGAAGGAGCTCGTCGTCGCGCCGAGGTCGAGGCCCAGGCCGACCGTGGTGAGCAGGCCGGCGATCACGCCCAGGACCAGGCCGGGAACGTAGTGCCTGGGCCGGTACGCGAGGGCGCCGACCATCGGCAGGATCAGGGGGACCAGGGCGATCCCCCAGCCGGCCCGAGGCTCGCCGAACAAGGCGATCCGCACTGCGGACACGGCCGCCGCGATGCCGATCGCGAACACGGTCCAGATCACGAGCTTGACGGGACCGTATTGGCGGTCGGACTCCCCGGCGGTGTAGGCGCCCAGGCCGAACATCCAATAGGAGAACAGGTCGGCGACCATCTCACCGACACCGGTCTTCCAATCTTGGGGGTTCTCGCCATCCTTCTCGCCATCTTTCTCACCGTCGGTGCCGAGGGGCATTCTGCTTCCTTCGTCATGGGCCGTCGCATCAATTCGAGGGCTATAATAGTGCTTCTCCCCGGTGGCACGCGGGCGTTGTGTCCACCGGCCTCCCGTTGAGCGTGGAAACGTCCGTTAAATGCCCGCTAGAATCCTCAGAAACCCATCCTCGTCCGTCCCGGCCGCCAAAAGCGCCACTCGAAGTGCGCAGTTCCGGGCCAGGGGATGTGCCGCTGCCATTGCGCTGTCCCGCCAGCGGGACGTGATCATGGATGGAGTAACCTTGAAGGCTATTAGCCGGCTTCGCGCCGGTTGATCACAGCACTGCACGCGCATCGGTCAAGACCGAAGCGGCCGGGCCGGCCGTGCGTTCCATCCGCGCCCCGATGCTCCGCCTGGCCCGGGAGAACCCGGGTGGGGGTACCGGCGCGTGCACGGCGAACTACTCGTGCTCGGGGTGAAGGTGGCCGCCTCAACTAATTGTTCTTGTCCCGGCACCGGGATAAGAACAAGAAGGTCGTCGGCCGTAGGCGGGGTATCGTCACCGACGCGCTCGGCATCATCCTCGCCGTGATGGTCACTGCCGCAAGCCTGTCCGACAACGTCATCGGAATACGACTGCTCGACCGGGCCTAAAACAGCTACCCGACGATATCCAAAGCCTGGGCCGGCACCGGCTTCGAAAACACCGCGACCGAACACGGCGCCAAGCTTGGCATCGGCGTCGAAGTCGTCTCCGGAAACATCCAGACTCGAGGTGTTCACGTCGGCAAACGCCGCTGGGTCGTCGAGCGAAGTCCGGGCCGGCTCATGTCATACCGCCGCCTGGCCCGCGACTGTGAAACCCTCCCCGCCGGTTCCCAAGCCATGATCCACACTGTCCCGATCAACAGCCGCGCCAACCGCATAGCGGACGGGGCCGCCCCAACCTGGCAAGGCGCCTATCTGACATCTTCTCGCCGACTTTCACGTGATCTTGCCAGGAAGACGCCGAAGGCCTTGCCGGGCCGGGCGAGATCGGGCCTGTCCCGGAACCGTGCGATCGCGAACAGAGCCTGAACCCGGCAGGTCGGCGCCCTGGAGCCCGTCCTGGTGCCGCGACTCCGGCATTCGGTGCGCAGTGGGCCGACGACGAACTGATCAGTTCACGGGAGACGTCGAGCATGGCTCGACAGGCGATCACGTGGGGCCTTCTGGTAGTGGAAAGATCTTATGGTGAGACCTCTTCCACCGGAGGCTGCACGCCTGTTTCGGGGCGTAGCGATCTGTCTGCGTGTCCACTCGAACGGCATGCCTGAGCTACGGAAAACCCTTCTATCCGAATCGGATTCTACTGAGAAAACGTCGCTAGAACATAAGGTGCAATCTGCTCAAATCAAACGCCCTGCAAGCTGAATCGCGAGCATCCGTGCCAGGAGTTCCGGACACAGGCGGATCGCGCTCCACGGCCCGTGGCGGCTGGAACTTCGTCATGTTACCTGATCACGAAAAATATCGGCAATCACTACAAATCTTATAAAATGATGTTAGTCTCCCGAATGTCTGTATCACACCTATGTAGGGGGTTAGGGAGTTATGGCGCATTCATTATGGTATATGGCGGTTCTCGCCAGGAGTCCTGGGAACTTTCACGCGCCCCTCCAGGCCTGGCCGGGCCTTTCGGAAAAGCGTGAGCGAACCGGCCGCCCATGACCGGGGAGGGAGGACCGCGGACTCGTCCTGGGCCAAGGGGCGGTCGCCGAGGAGTTCTCCGAACCGAGGGGGGAGCCGGTCGACGTTGCGGTGGAGCGGCTGATTGAGACGACACCGGCGGTAGAGCATGGCTTCTTCCCTCCTTCCCGTGGGTCCTTGGCGGTAGCCGGATGCGCATCGACCACTCGGTGCGATCCGTACAGAGCCCATGGGTCTTCATGGCCGACTTCGCTGGACAGGTCGGCACCTTCGCGAGACGGGGATCTTCGTCTTCTCCGTGGTTCGCCGGAACATCTCTGTCGCCCCCAATCGAGTGTGGACGGCCAGCGTGATATGGGAATCGCCAGCGGATTTGCTCCAGAGAGCGAGAATCCGAGGGCGCGATCGATTACGAGCGCCTAATCGGCACCATTGCGACCATCCTCTCAGGGTGGGCTCGCGCACCGACGCGCGGCTCGGTCAGGTGGTCATCGCCCTTGGCCCGGCGTGGGTCCTGATCCTTGGCTGCCTGGTCCACAGGCAGCTTCCGGATACGGTGTGGTATCCCTGGCGTGGCGGGATCATCTTGAGCGGGTCCGGCTCGCCGCAGTCGCCCGTGGCAGACAACCGCGACTCTCGGCAGCGCGGCAGTGGTGGGTCCTCGTCCGCTTTCAGACGTCGCCCACGACCGCGGCCGGCGGCGGCCAGGTCGGCGCAGTCCTCACCGTGTTCCTGTTGCCGGTCGCGGTCACCCATGAGCAGGGATCCTCCCGCATGCCACGCGCTCCTCATGGGACACGGCAACTTCGCTCGCCGTGATCAGCAATCCGATCCTCTGATCTAAATCCTGTGCAAGATACGGCCGATACTTCGGAACGGGGAGACGCGTGGAGATCATGATTAGCGCGCCGGAACCAGGGTGGGTAAACGCGTTGGGGTTCCTGGACCGGCTGACGCCGCGGGAACTGGAGGTGTTCCTCCTGCTGGCCGACGGCGGGTCGAACCAGGAGATCGCGGACAGGCTCATCGTGAGCGAACGGACGGTACGCGCCCACCTGGCGCAGATCATGTCAAAGCTCCAGTTCGCCAACCGCCTGCAGGCGTGCATGGCGTCCTACACACACCGCCTAAGCCGCCCGGGTGGCGAGCCGACGAAGCACGAATATCGTCACCAATGAGAATTGCCGGTCCGCCGGCCTGGCGAAATGACTGCCATGTCGTTGAATTCCGGTAGCCGAGAGGGGGAATTCATGAAGGTTTACCAGGCTCCCGCACTCGTCGCGCGCGGCTCCTTCGCGGCCGATACCGCCGGCTCCGGCTGCCGGGTAGGTGACCGGATCGTGGGCCGTCTCATTGCGGAGGCGGCGGCGTGATCAGTGTTCTGGTCGCCGACGACCAGAAGAGCATCGGGCGCGGTTTCGCCGCGGCGCTGAACGCCCAGCCGGACATCAACGTCGTGGGCACCGCCGCGGACGGGGCCGAGGCGGTGCGGCCGGCCAGGGAGTCCCGGCCCGACGTGGCGTTGGGCGAAGTATCGTCTGGCCATGGCCGATGATCCGCTGGAGTCGCTGCGCCGGCTCTGCCTCGCGCTCCCCGAGACCACCGAACGACTCAGCCACGGCGAGCCGACCTGGTTCGTCCGCGGCAGGAAGACGTTCGTGATGTACGCCGACCACCATCACGACGACCGGCTCGCCTTCTGGTGCGCCGCCTCGCCCGGCGTCCAGGAGGCCCTGGTCGCCGAGGCTCCCGAGCGCTTCTTCCGTCCGCCGTACGTAGGCCACCGCGGCTGGCTCGGTGTCCGTCTCGACGTTCCCCAGGACTGGACCGAGATCGCCGAGATCGTCGGGGACGCCTACCGGACCGTCGCGCCCAAGAGCCTGGTCGCCCGCCTGGAGTGAGTGGGGCCTACCCGAAGGCGGCGGTACGGAACGACGCGGGTGTGACCGCTGCTTCGCAGGGGGGCGAGGGCGCGCCTCGACCTGTCGGAACCTGTGAACGCCGAGACCCGCGACGCGTCGGCCAGGGCCACCGTCGCCGACGGTTGACGTCACCGGTCCGCGGCGTCCACGGCCTGCCGGCGCAGCAGGCCTCCCGGCCGGCAGCGGCATCGTCGCCACATCGTACGCACGTGGCGGGCGAGGATCGCCCGGCGGCGAACGGACCGGTGTCGGGCAGTGTGCGCGTTACGGGCAACCGAAGGTGGGTCGGATTGAGTGTCATGGACAGGGTGTTGATCTCGGGCATCTCCGGATCGGGAAAGACGACGCTGGCCGTGGCGTTGTCGACCGCGCTGAAGTTACCCCGGTTCGAGCTCGACGCTCTTCATCATGGGCCGGGCTGGGGGAAGCGGCCGGAGTTCGTGTCCGACGTGGAGGCGTTCTCGGCCGGGCCGCGCTGGGTGACCGAGGACCAGTATCACGGCGCCCTGGGGGATCTGCTGTGGCGGCGCGCGGACACGGTGATCTGGCTGGATCTCCCCCGTTCGGCCATCATGCTGCGGGTCGTGCGGCGCTCGATCGTCCGAGCGGTCACGCGACGCGAGCTGTGGAACGGCAACCGGGAGAGCTTCCGCGACTGGCTGGACGCCGGGCATCCCATCCGCTGGGCCTGGTCGCAGTACGAACGCAGGAGAGACGAGACCGCCGACCGCATCAACCGGCATCCTGATCTCACGGTCGTCCATCTGCGCACGAGTGGCGAGGTCCGCCGCTGGCGAGCCGGGATAACGGTCGACTCCCAGGTCTGAAGCCGGTCGAGACCGGCCCCATGACGCCCGTGCCCTCGGCGACATCTGCCGCGAAGTGTCGCTGCCGGCCATCCCGAGCCCGTGACCTCGCAACGCGGCCATCGTGTCGGGGACTCGGCCCACCTCATGGTCATCACGCCCGGGACCGTGGCCTGTAGGGACGGGCTGCGCAGGGAGATCGACGGCGGCAGGCTCTCCAACGAGACCCGCCGAGGCGGTCGTCGCGGATGACCTTCGGCTTCGACCGGGTCCGGCAGGGCTCGTAGCGGTGTTGCGGTCAGAGCCTGGCGGAGTGCTTGTCACGTTCGAGTGGCTGCTGGGCGGGTCATGTCGCCGTAGAGGCGGAAAAGGCGGATGTTCTCGCCGTCCGGGCCGGCGCTCTCGTCCAGGAGCGACCAGCACTGTGCGACCAGTGCGCGGGCCTGGGTACCAGGCCAGGGCTGCGGGAGCAGTTGGGGCGGCAGGAGGGGGTCGGCTTCCATGACGCGAGTGAATTCGGCCGCCAGTTCTACCGCGATCGTCAGCCGCTGTGGCTCGGAGAGGCCGGCGTGATCGTGGAGGCGCTCGCGCCGGAGTCGGGCGACGGCGGTGAGCCGGTGATACCGCTCGGCGATCTCGGCCAACGGCCACAGGGCACGGGCGAGTGCGGCGGGATCGTCTTGGTCGCCCTGGCGCAGGTCCCGGGTGGTCGCGAAGGTGAGGTGGTCTAGGACGTTCAGGTGGCGGGCGTGGTCCTCGACGTAGGGTTCCCACGGGTTGGCGCTGAGATACAGGCCCCCTTGGATCGATGCTCCGCCCAGGCGGGTGAGCGCGACGCGCAGGGCGTCGCGTGCGGTGCGCGCGGTCTCGGGGACGGCGAAGGCGACCAGGTGCCAGGTGCCGTCCCAGGGGGCGATGCCGGCGTCTTGGCGGAAGGCGTGGGCGACGAATTCGACATCGAGGCCCATGGTCTGTTCGGTGGTGCCGGTGGCCCGCAGTTGTGCTTTGCGTCCTCTGCCCTCGTGGGTGAAGCGTCCCTCGGCGACCAGCCGTTTGATGCACAGGCGCACCTGCTGGTCGGTCATGCCCAGCAGGTTGGCGGTGGCGTAGAGCTCGCCGGTGTCGACGGTGAGGTCGGCGCGGACGAGCGCTTCGACGAGCATCCGGGTGGGGACCTGGACGTCCGGTCCCGGCATGCGGGGTGCGGCGGTCATGCTGCAGCCTTCCAGGAGTGGCCGGGCGACGCCGAGGCGCTGGCGGATGCGGGCGGACGATGAGGTGCCCAGCGTGCACGAGTTTACCGACGTCACAGACCTCGTTGCCTGACGTAGGTGAACTATCGAATCTGATGACGCCACGAGTGGTTCATGGACCGATGACGGTGGTCACCGCGTCCAGCAGGATGCGGTGGCGAACGTCGCTCAGGGCGTCGGCGGGCATGGTGCGTGGCAGGAAGGCCAGGGCGAGCCGGCGGCGAGAGTCGCCGAGGCCTAGGGCGCCGCCGATGCCGGGGTGACCGAAGGCCGTGGGGGAGCCGAGTCGCCAGGCGCGGCTGGGCAGGGCGAATCCGCACCCGAACGCCGACGGGAGGCCGAGTACCCGGTCCCGCCCGACGGCGCGAGGCCGTACGGCGGCGCTCTGGGTGCGGTCGCTGATGAGTGGGGCCTCGGCCCCGGGCAGGAGCATGGCATAGAGCCGGGCCAGGGACCGGGCGGTGGTGACGGCATTGGCGGCGGGGAGCTGTCCGGCGAGGGTCTCCGGGCGTCGTACCCAGAGGTCGGGAGGGTCGGTGATGGCCCCCTGCACGGTCATCGCCTGCCACAGCGGCGTTCCGGGGCGCGCGAAGACGGCGGTGGTCAGCCTGACCAGGAGCGGGACCCGGGTGGCGGCGTGTACCGGGGAAGGCGGGGGGCCGAGGTGGGTGCCGATGCTGATCGCCAGGTCCCGGGGGCGGCACACCAGTTCGGTGAGCACCTCGCCGAGCCGGTCGCCGGTGATGCGGCGGACGAGTTCGTCGGCGAGCGTGCCCCAGGTGACCGCGTGGTATCCGGGCCGGCCCGGGGGCCAGCGCGCCCGCTCATCGGCCAGGGCGTCCGCGAGCGGGCGCCCCTCCAGCACGTCGGTGAGGGTGGCCCGGCGCGAGGGGGCGATGAGCCCGGCCTGATGGCTGAGTAGTTGCGCCACAGTGATCTCGGACTTGCCGTGGCGGCCGAACTCGGGCCAGTACCTGGTCACGGGCGCGTCGAAGTCGAGATCGCCGCGGTCGGCGAGCACTGCCAGGCACGCGGCGGCGATGCCCTTCGAGGCGGAGAAGACCACTTGGCGGGTGTCCGGACTGTAGGGTCCTTCGCCGTCGGTCCCGCTGTAGAGGTCCACGACGGTCCTGTCGCGGTGAATGACATGTAACCCGGCGCCACGCTCGTCCGGCCTGCTCATGATCGCGGCGAACACGTCACGAACCGGTTCCCAGCCGGGCGCGACGTCGCCGCGGAGTACGCGATCGTCGGGCGTGCTCATGCCGGTCATGGGGTCGTGGCGGCAGCGACGGGTGCGTGATCCACCTTGACCACCTCGCCGCGATGGGGCCGGGGCGGATCGCACTGGGCGGCCAGCGCGTCGAAGTATCGCTCGGGGTCGAGTACGGCGTCGGGGGGATGGACGCCATGGGTGCGCACCGACCCGTCGAGGATCTGGCCTGCTGCCAGGGCCAGGGGGATGCCGGTCGCCCTGGCCATCCCACGGGGGGAGGCGATCATCCGGGCGCCGACCGTGTGCGGCCGGCCGTCCCGGCTCCCGGTGGCGAGTGCGAAGAAGGCGGGCAGCGCGCCTGGGCCACGCAGCCAGGGCCGGCGGAGGGCGGACCGGGCGAAATGGCCTGCGGTCGGGGTGTCGATCGCGGCGGCGGCCTGCTCCAGAGAAAGCTTCCCGCGGTCGATGTCGTCGCGCAGGGTCATCAGGTACGCCGCGGTCGTCGGTCGGACGACCATGACGCAGGCCGAGCTGCGAGTGATCGAGCGGGTCCCCGGCAAGGTCACCGGCTCGGGATGACCGACCGTGTACACGGTGCCCGTGCCCAGCCCCGGGTAGTCCAGCGTGACCGGTTCGAGCGGGGGCCGCTCGGCGGGTTTGCCGCCGTCCCAGGTCTGGATCGTTCCGGACAACTGTTGCATCCAGTGCACGGTGGCGGCCGAGGCGCCGGCGATCGCGTCCTCGTCAGGGGCGTCGCCGACGAACGGCACGTCCACCGGCCAGGCCGTGAAGACGTCGTCAACGATGTCCAGCTCACGTGTCGCGAGCGCGGCCAGCATGTTGCTCGTGCCCGGGCTCGCCCCGGCTCCGATCACGGCGATCACGCCCGAGCTCCGCGCCTGGGCGTCCAGCGCGAGCATGTCCAGTGTCGGTTCCCAGTCATCGCAGATGTCGACGTACTGGGTGCGTGTATCGATCGCCGCCTTCAGTACGGGCACGCCGAGCCGGAAGAAGGGCCCCGTTGTGTTGACGACGATGTCGGCGTCTCGGAAGAGTTCGCGCAGCCGTACCGGATCCGTCGCATCCGCCGCCTGCGGGACCAGGGTGGCGGACGCGGTGCCCGCCAGCTGGGCGGCGAGTCGTTCGGCGGCGGCCAGATCGCGGTCCGCGATCACCAGTTCCGCGATGTCCTCGCGACCGGCGAGCGTCTCGACCGCGGGCCTGCCCATCGCTCCCGCCCCACCCAACGCGACCACTCGATGTTCATTCATGTAACGAACGTATCTAAAACGAACGTTTCTAGCAAAACGGTTTTGAGTGTGGCTCGGCATGTCCCTCGGGATGCGGGCGCCACCGATCACCCGGCCTGGGGGAGCAGGACGTGCATGGCCCGGGTCGGAGGGATGTCGCTGGAGGCGGAAGTCTGCCGGCCCCTTCGGCGTCAGGCTGATCGGTCACGATGCGAGCTCCTGGCTAGCCGTCGAAGATCATCCCCTTGCGGAGGTCGGTGAACACGAACGTCAGTCTGTCGAGCAGGTAGTTCTGTGAGGCCGTCCACGGATCGCGCTCGCCCTGCTGTGGAAACAGGTGAGCGGAGCGTTTCACGTAGCTGGAGGTCAGGCCGAGCAGCGGACGCCGTGCCCGCCCGGGCGGGCACGCGGGCATCACGGTCGTATGACCGTGCCGCCTCATGTGATCGAGCAGTCGGACGACGTAGCGCGAGGACATGTCGGCCCGTAGCGTCCACGACGCGTTGGTGTAGCCGACGCAGAAGGCCAGGTTGGGCACGCCGCTGAGCATCAGCCCGCGGTAGGCGGTGGTATCCGCCACGTTGATCATTTGCTCGTCCACCGACAGGCCGATCCCGCCGAGCGGTATCAGCGACAACCCCGTCGCGGAGACGATCACATCGGCCTCCAGAATTTCCCCGGAGTCCAGCACGATCCCGCTCTCCACGAAGCGAGTGATCCGATCGGTGGCCACTGACGCCTTCCCGGTGGCCACGGCCCGGAAGAAGTCACCGTCGGGCACGACGCACAGCCGCTGGTCCCACGGCTGATATCGGGGAGTGAAGTGCCTGTCCAGGTATGCCGGATCCGGCAGGTACCGGAGCGCGGACTTGCGTAGCCGCTGCTTGGTCTGTTCGGGAAAGCGCCTGCTCAGCCAGTAGGTCAGCTGGCTGCTCAGCACGTTCTTCTCGCGGATGAGCGCGTGCGCGATTCGTGCGGGAAGGTAGCGGCGCAGCGCGTCGGCCGTCCGGTCGACGTCGGGCAGCGCGGCCAGATAGGTCGGCGACCGCTGCAGCATCGTGACGTGCGCCGCCGTCGTGGCCAGCGCGGGGACGAGGGTGGCTGCGGTGGCTCCGCTGCCGATCACCACCACCCGCTTGCCCGTGGTGTCGAGATCCTCGGGCCAGAACTGCGGGTGCACGAACCGGCCGCCAAACTGCTCCACTCCCGCGAACTCGGGCTGATGGCCGCGCTCGTAGTCGTAGTAGCCGGCACAGATGTAGAGGAACGAACACGTCCACACCCGAGAGTCTTGACCCTCCCGGGTCTCCACCACCCATCGGGATTGCTTCCGGGACCATGAGGCCGCGACGGCCTTGGTTCCGTAGTGGATGTGCCGGTCGATGCCATGCTCGCGTGCGGTGTCTTCGATGTAGCGGCGGATGCTGTCGCCGTCGGCCAACGACTTCTTCCCCCGCCACGGCTGGAACGCGTAGCTGAGGGTGAACATGTCCGAGTCCGAACGGACACCTGGATAGCGAAACAGATCCCAGGTGCCACCGAGGTGATCCCGGCCCTCCAGAACCGCGTAGGTCCAGTCACGCCGCTGCTGCAGGCGCCACGCGGCGCCGATGCCGGACAGACCCGCCCCGATGATCAGCACATCGACGTGTCGGGGCGAACCTCCCCCAGAATCGATCTTTTTAGAAACGGTCGTCATAAAAACGACCGTATCATAATCGAAAGATATGGCGGGGGATTGCGACCGGGGTGACCTCAATGCACGCCTCAACCAGGGCCTGTGCTGAGTTCGGATCTTTAGGCGGGTTGGAGGCTTCGGGTCCACAAGACGGTGCCTCGCAGCTGGAGTCCGGCCAGATTGGATCCCGCTTGCGCCGGATCGCCCCCCGAAGTCCCCCGCCCGGCGGATGCCTCGCGTCTGCCCGTGTCCCTAGCCTGATCACGAAGCCAGGAGGGGACACATGAGACATGGTTGGCAGGACGCGGCGGCGAAGTCGGCGGAGGAGCGGCGCTGGGCGGACCTGTGGGATCTGGTCCAGCAGCAGGTCCCCCTCGTCGAGGCGGATCGCGTCCTGCCGCTGTTCGACGAGCGGTGGCGGCCGGACGGCCCGGCACGTCCTCTGTTCGACCTGCTCGCCGCGACCCCGGCCGGAACCGTGGAGGAGGCGTGCGCCACCCTGACCGCCGACCCCTTGCTCGAAATCTCCGTCGACGGCTGGATCACCACCGGCTCGCTGTCCCCGGACGGCCGATGGCTGGCGGTCTGCACAAGCGGCCGGCCCTCCATTCGCCGCCACGAACTCCAGGTGTTCGACCTCGACGACGGACGCCAGGTCGCCTGCCGGGCGGGCGACGCCGACTCCGGGGTGATGCTGAACAAGGGCACGTCCATCTTCAGCATGGACTGGATCCCACCGAACCCCTTCCTCGGTCTCGTGCGCAACGCCGCGGAGAGGACGATGCTGCAGCCCGAGGAGTTCTCCCTGATCGCGGCGCTGACCTGGCTGGACCACGACCGTTTCGCGGTGCTGGCCCGGCACTACCCCCACCTCGGCCGCGATCTGGAGCCCGCCGACTGCCACCTGACCTACTACACCGGCGACGGCGGGCGCATCGAAAAGGTCACCATGGAGGAGGACCTGGTCTGGGGCGAGCAGAGGCTGGACATCCTGCCGTCGCACATGGCCGCCGACCTGTCCTCCGGCCGGCTCGCCGTGGACGGCCGTACGCTGCGCATCATCGAGCCGCCCTGCCACGTCCTGGCCCGCTCACCGGAACAGGAGCACTATCGCGAACTGTGTTTCCTCTCCCCGGACCGCCTGGCCGCGGCGGGCAACGAGTGCCTGGAGATCTGGCAGGCGACCGGCGCGACCCTGGAACGGGTACGAAGCATCGGCCTGCGCCCGCGCCGTAGAGGACACTGCCCGATCCTGATCCCGCAGCGCCACGAGATCATGATCCTGGACGGAACCCCTGACTCCAATAGGGGCGGCGAGGTCCGCTACCTCGACACCGAGACCCTGTCCGACGTCACAGGATCGCGTGAGCTGTCCGACTCGATCGGCATCGAACTGTGGCGCACCCCCGACGGCTCCCGCCACGCGCTGGCCACGGAAAGCGCGGTCTACGTGGTACGCGACCCGGCGGCCGGAGCCGTCGCCACCCTGGCCGAGCGCCCCCCGGCCACCCTCCGCTCGGCCGACCTCCCCGTGCTCGACTCCGTACGGCCCGCCACGGACCCCGTGCGCCACCTGCTGACCCTGCTGCGGACGGCGATGCGTCCTGCCTCGTAGGGCCGGTTCCCCGGCCGTTGGCCTCGGCCTTTCGTGCGCCCAGCAGCGTCGTGACCTAGCGGCGGATCCCTGGGTTCGTACGCTGCCAGTGTGAGTTCGGTCCGGGTAGCCGCCAGGAGGCCCGGTAGCAGACCGCGGTGTCAGGGGGAGCCCGGCGTCGGATCCGTGCGCCCGGGTCGCCGGGGGAGCGGGGACGCTGACCGGTGGCTCCGGTGCCCGGCTGAACGTCATTCCTTCGAGTGACGCGGACACTCCTCGCCTGCCCGCACAATTCTGCGCATGACTTCGATGAGCGTTCTACCGGAAAGAAGGATCGGCCCGGTCCATGTCCTCGACGCGGCGATCGGGATCGGGCTGGCGGTCTGGGCCGTCGGGCTGGTCTGGAGCCGTGGCGGGATGATGACGCCTTTCCTGCTGCTGGCGACCCTGCCCCTGGCCTTCCGCCGGGTGAATCCGCCCATGGCGCTGGCCGCGACATTCGTCGGCGGGGTCGGGCTGCTCTTCACCGGGATCTATCCCATGTCCAATCTCGCGGTCGCCACATCCGCCGCCGTCGCCCTCTACACGCTGCTCAGGTTGCTGACGCGGCAGCAGGCCTGGGCGGTGACCGTGCTGGCCCTGACCGGGCTGTTCGTACTGGGCGTGTTGATGAGCTGGGAAAACAGGGGTGGGCTCGCCACCGCCGTGGTCTACGGGGCCATGATCGCGTTCTGTGTCGGCGGTATCGCGCTGCTGGCCGACCTCGCCCGCGCCCGGGGCGAGGTCAAGGAGGTCCGGCAGGAGAGCATGGAGCAGATGATCGCCGCACAGTGCGAGCAGGCCGCCATGGCCGAGCGGGCCAGGATCGCGCGGGAGATGCACGACATCGTGGCGCACTCCATCTCCAGGATCGCGGTGGAGGCCGAGACCGCCCCGTACACGGTCAAGGATCTCAGCGATCCGGCACGCGAGGGCTTCGAACAGATCGCGACCACCGCCCGCGAGACGCTGGTGGAGATGCGGCGACTGCTCGGCGTGCTGCGCACCGACGGCGGGGCGGGCGGCACCTCGCCGCAACCGGGCCTGGCACGCGTACCCGAACTGCTGGAAGAGCACCGCAGGGCAGGGGGGACGGTCGATCTCGACATCATCGGCGATGCCGTCCCGCTGCCCGCGGCCGTCGACCTGTCGGCGTACCGCATCCTGCAGGAGGCGCTGACCAACGCCCGCTCCCACGCGCCGGACGCGAACGTGCGCATCGAGCTCGCCTACCTGCAGGACACGCTGGCCATCAGGGTGAGCGACGACGGCCCCGGCCCTTCCTCGAACGCGGGCGGCCACGGCCTGATCGGGATGCGGGAGCGGGTGGTCATGCTGGGTGGCTGGCTCAACACCGGTACGGCGCCCGAGGGCGGTTTCCTCATCGAGGCGGGCCTTCCGCTGACGCGGGCGGAGGCGGCGGCGTGATCAGTGTTCTGGTCGCCGACGACCAGAAGAGCGTCAGGCACGGTTTCGCCGCGGCGCTGAACGCCCAGCCGGACATCAACGTCGTGGGCACCGCCGCGGACGGGGCCGAGGCGGTGCGGCTGG